>CAYQDH010000031.1:0-20201 GCA_964416075.1 uncultured Anaerolineales bacterium
GATCTCCGTCAACATGAGCGGAGACCCTTCGGCCCAAAGACAGCCTCAGGGCGACGGACGTTGTGTCATCCAGCGCCGCAGGCAGGTTGTCATCCTGAGCCGTAGGCGAAGGATCTCCGTCAACATGAGCGGAGACCCTTCGGCCCAAAGACAGCCTCAGGGCGACGGACGTTGTGTCATCCAGCGCCGCAGGCAGGTTGTCATCCTGAGCCGTAGGCGAAGGATCTCCGTCAACATGAGCGGAGACCCTTCGGCCCAAAGACAGCCTCAGGGCGACACGCTTGGTGAGGCCAGGCGGCAACAGCCAGGGGAGGCTGAGCGCAGCCCCCAGCAGCGTCCAGGGTGTCAGGCGGAAGGCCATGGCCACGGGGTAAAACAGCGGTCCTGGGTCGGCGGTGGGCATCCCCCAGAAAAAGTTGCCGCTGGCATGTGGCGACTGGGCATAGCCCATGGCCGTGCCCAGGACGAGGCCCACTGTCCGGATGGGTTGCACCCACATGGCCGGCCAACAGGCCACAAAAGCCACGGCTCCCGCGCCCAGCCAGGCGCCCGCGGCCTGTAGCGCGCGCCGCCAGGGGAGCCCGCAACGCCAACGCCACAGGCCTATGATCAGCAGGGTGAAGGGAAAGGCTAGCCCTGAGGGCGACTTATTAGCTGTGGCCAACGCCCCACATATGCCCGAGAGGGCCCAAAATCGGGTATCGTTCTCTCGTACGGCGATGGCCATGCTGAGCAGGAATAGAAAGAGCATACTGGCGCTGATCGCGTCCAGGTGCAGGAGGCGAGAATGGGCCAGTAGAAAAGGGTCGATCAGCAGCAGCGTGCCCGCGACCAAAGCCATGGGCCGGCCCACCAGACGAACGAGCAGGAGAAAAGCCAGCCCCAGGGCCAGCGCCGTGAAGACAGCCACACCGCGACGCCCGCGATACAATACCTCGGCCAGGCGCGCAGCCATGTCGGGCGCTGCTCGTGTGAGAGCCTCGGGATCCTCCGCCGCGCTGCAGGGATCGAGCCAGGGCTGCAGTGGGTCGATGCCCATGGCGGGCACGCCCAGCCACATCGTCAGCACGCCGGGATGGCCGGTCTGCCTGGTCTGTGCCAGCTCGCCGGTGGCCAGCCCACGATAGAATAGCACGCTACGACACACCCAGCGATATTCGTCTGGGGTGATGAACAGATCCAGAGCCGGCAAGTGGGTGGCCAGAGCGATCGCGACCAGCAGGGAGGCTAGAAGGAGATCGATGAGCTGCCGTGGCCCACCATGGAAGCGAGAGGCCCGTTGGGGCATAGTGAACCTCCAAGGGCCATATTATACGCCCGCCACGGCGCGCGTGGCAACTTGTCCTCACCCCGTCCGCACTCTATAATGCCTCCGTCCACCACACAATGGGTGGCGTGTCACCCTGAGGGCGCCTTCTGGCCGAAGGGTCTCTACTCATGTCGATGGAGATCCTTCGCCTGCAGCTCAGGACGACAACCTGACAGCGGAGGGCAACAGGCCATGCGCGAGACGGTGATCGGCTTGGATATTGGCGGCACGAAATTTACCATCATCGAGGGCACTCTGCAGGGAGAGGTCCTTTCGCGCGCGCAACAGCCTACGGAGACGGTGCGGGGCTTTGGCGATACCTTCGAACGCCTGTGCGTGGCGATCAGTGGCGCATTGGCTGATGCCCGCGACGGCGGCCGCCGCGTCCTGGCGCTGAGCGTATCCATCGGCGGGCCGCTCGATATCGAGCGAGGCATCATCTATTCCCCACCCAACCTTCCCGGCTGGGATGCCATCCCGTTGCGCGACCTCTTGCGCGAGCGCTTTGGCCTGCCCGTCTATGTGGAGCACGATGGCAACGCCGGGGCTCTGGCCGAATGGCTCTACGGCGCCGGGCGCGGCGCGCGCAATCTGATCTTTCTCACCATGGGCACCGGCCTTGGCGGGGGGATCATTCTCAATGGGCGGCTCTATCGCGGGGCCAGCGACCTAGCCGGCGAAGTGGGGCATATGCGCATCGCCCCCGACGGGCCCGAGGCCTATGGCAAGCGCGGTTCCTGGGAGGGCTATAGCGCGGGGCCCGCCTTTGCGGCGCTGGCCCGGCAGATGTTCCCGGCGCGCTGGCCGCAAGCCACCACGCCCGAGATCGTGCAACTCGCATTGGCCGGCGACGCGGAGGCCCTGGCGGTGGTGGAGCGCGTCGCCGACTACCTGGGACAGGGGTTGGCCATCTTGGCCGATATCCTCAACCCCGAGCTGATCGTCATCGGCAGCATGGCCGTGCGCCTGGGAGAGACGCTACTGGCCCCGGCGCGGCGCGCTATGCGGCGAGAAGCTCTTCCCGGCGCGTACGATGCCTGTCGCGTGGTCCCCGCCGCACTGGGTGAGAGGATCGGCGATATCGCGTCGCTCTGCGCCGCCATCATCGGCCTGCACGCTACGTGATCCTACCACCAAGACATGAAAGACACCAAGAGGAGAGGGTATCCTTACTTTCTCCTCTTGGTGTTCTTTGGGCTCCGGTGTCTCAGTCTTTCCACCACAGGGCGAACCAGAGCAGGTCGCCATCAGAATCGTTGCGCACGGTGTGGTAGGCGTTGGGTGGTATCTCCACCCAGGTGCCGGGCGCCACGGGGCGCTCCTCATCGCCCACCACCACGACTCCCTGGCCCTGGTGAAAGAAATAGACCTCCTCCGTGGGATGGGCGTGCCCCTCCATGCCCTTGTGCGGCTCCAGATAGCCCCAGGCATGGCTAAAGGGGGCCTTAACCCCGGCGGGGAGCACATCCATGGCCAGGATCGTCCCATTGTGTGCCAAAGCCGCCTTGTCTTTCTCAAACCGCGCGATGTTCATACCCACTTCTTCCTCCCTCAGAATAGCCCACGTTCGCGATAGGCGTGCGCCGCCTCGCGGATAAAGCGCGCATTCTCTACGGCGGAATAGTCGCGCTCCAGTTCGTCGGCCAGGGCCAGCAATCGCTCGTAGGTGACGCGGTAGGGGCGCAACGCCTCGTAGATAGAGAAGACCACCTTATCCGGCACGAGGGTCAATTCCGCTGCGCGGCGCAGGTTGGCTGCCAGCTGTGGGAATCCCGCTTCCTCGGCGATGGCCGCCTGGGTGCGCAGCGTCTCCGGATGAATGGTCAAATCCTCAGGCCCCACGGCGCCCGCGCGCACCTGCTCCAGCGTCAGCTCGCCCAACGCCCGCCCCGTCCGGGAGGTGACCTTGTCTCGTTTGTGTTCACCGAGCGGATAGTCAGCCGTCGCCGGATGATGTTCCTGACTCATAGCCCTAGCCCTCTCCTGTTGATTCCCTCTAGTTCTCTCTTTGTGCCCTTAGTGCCTTTGTGGTCAGTCCTAGCTTTCCGGCTCCCAATCGTAATGCATCTCCGTCGGAGGGCGCTGGGGATCGATGGTCTCGATCTCGCGTCGATGTAATAGCGCCGTCTTGACGATCAGTCGCAGGCGCGCCCAGTTATCCACCTTGACCGGCACTGGCTGCACCTTTTCGCCTTTGGCATAGCGTGCCGCGTTGCGCCCGATCTGGCGGTACGACTCTAGCGTCAGGTTGGGCGATTGCGGAAAGAGCTCCAGGTTGTTCAGGGGCGCCAGGTCGGCGCGGTGGATCACCGTGGTGCCGCGCGACTGCATCCCGATGGCCACGCCCGAGCCGCTGAGCTGCGCCCCCGCATAGCCGATAAAGGCGCAATCCGCCGTATGGTGCACCTTGACCAGGCGCGCGGCCACGCCCTCCTCGGCGAGGCCTGCCAGAACTTGCTGCAGCACCTGGTCGTGGGGCAGGCCATTGATCGTCTCGGTCAGCTCGCGCCCAAAGGCGGGGCCCAGGGCCAGCACCACCTCGCACGCAGCGCCGCGTTGCGCCGGGCCCAACTCTTCGAGCAGGCGGCTGGGGTTCTGTCCTTGCCCGGCCAGGTAATCCGCCGGGGCCTTGGCCTGGGGAATATCCTGCATCTGTTGCCAGCGCGTCTCGCTAGGGCGATATCCCGTGCCCGGGCCGCGATAGTCGTTGGGGTCGTTGATCCCGCTCAAAACGTGGAAATCAGCGTCAAAGATGGCCGATGGTTGCAGGTAATCGCCCAGCACGCGTTGCCGCCCTATCTCCAGCAGGCGCTCCGCCACCTCCCCGTACCCCGCCGCGTCCAGCGCACGGATCACATCGAGCACCGTGCCCGGCCCGGCCAGGAAAGCATCCGCGGCGGCCAGGTCGGCGGCTTTGTCGCGGTCGGGCATATCGAGGCTGTCGTGCGCCGTGATGGCTGCGCCGATCTCTTCCTCCGCGATGGGCGGGAATCCTAGCCCGGCATAGACGGCCTGGATGGCTCGCGCCGCCCGCTCGCGCACGGCCAGCGCCTCCTCCTCGCGGATGGGGCGCAACCCGGCATCGATCTGCATATCACGCTGCAGCACGTCATAGTCGTCCAGGTCATCGCCATCGAAACATCCGCCGCCGAACAGGTTGTCGTAGCGCGGCATGACGCTGAATCCCGAGTGGATGAAATCGGTGCCCGGGATGAACTGGCACATCAGCTTGGCCGTCTTGCGGATGTCCGAGTGGCTGGCCAGGGCATCGTTCCCCGACGCGCATTCCAGGTTGAGCATGGTGGCGATCAGGTTCTCCGCCAGGATGGCGCGCACCCCGCCGGGGAGCGACTCGGGCAGGGCCACGCAGCTGATGGAGCCGTTCTGCACCCCCTGGCTCCCCGCCCCGCGGGTGACCAGAAGACAGCGCGCCTCCAGGTAGAGCATCGACCTCTGCTCCGAGTGGCCCATCAGCGCCTCGGAGCCGGTGCCCGAGGTGAAGCGAATCTTGACCCCCCGCGAGGCGTAGGCCGAGGCCAGAAAGGCCTTGGACCAGGGGGTGTCGTCGCCGTCCACAAAGGCGCCCGCCGTGCCATAGACGGAGAGCGTCTCCGAATAGGTGGTCAACCCCTTGAAGCCCAGGCGAAGGTTGATCCCCTCCTCCACAGCACACTGGGTGAGGACGCCCCCGCGCCCCACCTGTGAGCCCACCAGGATGGACATGGCGCTCAATGGGGCATAGCGCGCCACGCCCACGGTGGTCTCGCTCTCGGCAAAGCCACGCAGCGCCGCCTCGGCCGCGTCGGCGGCCAGTAGCGCGGGGTGTTCCTTGCGATTGGTCACGTGCGCCTGGTTGGCCGGCGTGCGCCGCACGCGCATCTTGGTTAGGGCCATCATCATCTCCAGCACGTTCAACTGCCGGATGATCTCTACCAGCTTGGCCGCCGTGCATCCCGCGATCAGCCTGACGATCCTGCTGCGGGGCACATCGATATCCACCAGCATGCGCGCAAAGGTCTCCGAGGGGGTGCTCATGGCCTCCATGGCCACGGTCGTGTCGATGGCGTGGTCGGCGATAAAAAGGTCGATGAGGTCCATCTTGTCCCGCGTGGCCCCATCCATCTCCACCACGCGCCCGCCCTCGATCGCCAGGCTGGGCCTTGGGTCATAGGGGCTATCGGTGACGATCAACCCCACCTCGGGCCACTCGTGTACGAACGCTTCCTTGTTGATCGGCCGCTCATCCAGCGCCGCAAACCGCTTCGATACCCGCATACACATGCCCTTTCACAATCTCACCGCCAAGCCGCCAAGGCCGCAAAGGAAGAAGAACAAGCAAGACTAGCAGGATGTCCCGGATTGCGATGCAGCAACATGCTGACTGCCATCCTGCACTTCCAGAACGCCACGGTTATGTTGCCTCTCGATCCTATCTATCAATGTGGCCTTCCTTGTCGTTCCCGCGTCCTTTGCGCCTTTGCGGTTCAAAGAGTCCTGACCAGTTCCGATGCGCGCTTGAGGGAATCCAGGATCAGCTTGGCCGCGCCGGGGATGGGATCGCTGAGCACGGGCAAGAAGATCAGCTCAGCGTGCATCTGCTCCGTGACGGGGAAATCGCCCTCTTGGTAGCCCTTGTAATCACCGCACAGCGGCCCGCGATTGCCCGTAAAGAGGTCGAACCCTTGGGCAAACAAGGGCAGCCGGTGCAGCAGCGGGTAGGGCGAGGGGTTGGCCGGCACGCCCGCGCGGTTGATCGCTTCGACCATCGTGGCCAATGGCGCGCCTCCCACCTCCGCGGGCCGGTAGCGCACGGGGAAGCCATAGTAGCCGCCGCGCTGGGACCCGGGCGCGCTGGGGATAGCCTCCAGCCCGGGGACCTCCGCAAGGCCAGCCTCCACCTCCTCGACGTAAGCGCCGCGGCGGGCGTTCAGCGTGTTCAACTTGTTCAATTGCACCGCGGCGATCCCCACGCCCAGAGGATGGGCGCGAAACTTCATCCCCGTGCCCAGCGGCTGCAGGTAGCGGTACTTGTCCTGCGCCAGATCCATGCCCACGATGCGGTTCACCTGGCCCACCAGGCAGGCGCGGTCAAAGATCTCGGGGTCGTCGGTGGCCAGGATACCCGCCTCTCCCGCGCTGACCGGCTTGCTCCCTTGCAGGCTCCAGCATCCCACCTGCCCGATGCTCCCCAGCGGCCTGCCTTTGTAGCTGCCGCCGTGGGCGTGCGAGCAATCCTCCACGATGGCGATCCCCGTCTCCTCGTGGATCTTCATCAGGGCGTCCATGTCGCACACCCAGCCCCACAGGTGGACGGCGATGATGGCCTTGGTGCGCGGCGTGATCTTGCGCCGCACGTCCTCAGGGTCCAGCATCATCGTGCGCGGGTCCGACTCGCAAAAGACGGGCCGCGCCCCCAGCAGCAGGGCGGGGGAGACGGAGCATATCCACGTAAAGTCGGGGCAGATCACCTCGTCGCCGGGGCCCACGCCCACGCCGAAAAAGGCGGAATAGAGGGCGCTGGTGCCATTTACCGTGGTGATACTGTATTTCGTGCCCACCATCTCGCGCCAGCGGCGCTCGAAATCGCGCACCACCGGCGTGCCGCCGGAGAGCTCGTTGCGCAAGGTCATATCGTAGGCCATGCGCGCCTCTTCCTCGGTGATCTGCTGCCAGCGGTCGAGCTCCTCGATCTGCGCGCGGGCGGTCTGCACGAATTCGGGTATCTGGGGCTCTTCGGGCGTGTTTTCGGCCATGGGTCTCGCTCCATCGGTGAGGGTTCTGGCGCCCGACTTGCGGGCGCGAAGCTATTCTAGCATGGATGGGGGGTGAGGGCGAATGAGGCCGGACTTGAGTTTCGCACACCAGGGCCGCTACACTAAGGACCACAACGGGGCGGTTCTCCATTTGACGCCGAACCATTACACTCGCGTGTGGACGACGAGACCGCTGGGACGGCCGCCGCTGGAACGTGCATTCAGTACCGGTCTATAGCAGCGAGGAACTCATCGAGGGGCAATCCGGCGGAGCGCACAATGCTCCTGAGGGTGCCCTTGGCCACCTCCCTGTGGTTGGGAATCGACAGCGTGGCAATGTGCCCCTCTTTGGTCATGACAATATGGCTTCCACGACGCCTGGCCACTGTCCAACCGAGGCGTTCCAGGATACTCACCATTTGCTGGCCGCTAAGCACGGGCAGAGCAGGCATTACAGCGCGACCTCTACCTGTCGCGTCTCAACCGTCAGAGGAAGTCCTCTCTCCGCTCGTACTTCCAGGCACAACTGGATGGCTTCGCGGACATTCTCCAGCGCCTCTTCCTTGGTTTGTCCCTGGCTCACACATCCAGGGATCGCGGGGCACTCTACAACCCATACCCCATCCTCGTCGCGTTCGAGAGTCACATGGAACTTCATAGCTGGCTCCTACAGATTCTGGGCATAGACAAGTCGTGCTTCTGATAGTCTCAGTATACACTCAGAAAAGCTCTGCGTCGAAACGGGTAAAGTACCTTTCTGCTCTACGTTGGTAGATAGATCGGATTGCTGATCGCCAGCATTTCCCCGTCCTCACCCCGGATCTCCACCACCACCCAATCTGCCTCCTCAGGCGACAACGACCAGGCGAACTCGCCTTGCATCCCGATAGGCTCCTGATGCAGCAGCCGCCCATTCACGATCACCCGCAGCTGTGCCCCCTGCGGGCAGGCGCTCCAGACCACGGTGAAGGTAGCCGCACATGGCACCGTGTCCCCCACCATCCACTGGCCGCCCCGTTCAGCGACAGCCTGCAGGTCGAGCTGCGGACCGGCACTCAGGTACAGATGCCCCGCCCGCAGCGCCGATAGCAGGGCCGCCTCGGAGAGCCCATCCGCACAGACCACGTTGAACCCTGGGCCGGCTGCGTAATCGTGTAGACTGTGGGTATCCGACCCCGCGGTGGCCACCAATCGCCAGCCCTGGTTGAGCCAATCGTACCACAGCGCCAAGGCCGCCTCGTTGTTCGAATCGCCCTTCCACGGCCCATTCCAGATCTCTACCAGCCGTGCGTTCCCCGGCATCATCTCGCCGTAGCGCCAGGCGCATCCCGTGCACCCCGGGTCGCCGTTCGATTGCGGATGAGCGATGACGAAGACCTGCTCCCGGGCATCCGCCTCCTCTGCCAGACGCGCGATCTCGCCCGTACCGGGGCGCACCCGCCAATCCACCCACTCTCGCGTGCCCAAGACTAGGGCGTGGCCCCAAAAAGTGGTCAGCTCTATCCCGCCCGCAGTGAGAAGATCCTCGTCGCCCAGGGCCTCTATCCCGGCCAATCCCGAAGTAGTGTTGTGGTCGGTGAGAAAGAGGAAATTCAGCCCCTGCTGACGTGCCGCCTGCACCAGCTCCACCACGGTGCAGCCCTCAGCGTCCGAGTGGTCCGTGTGGCTGTGCAGGTCGCCGCGATACCAGCCCACGCCACGTTGTGGCATCCGTTGCGCGCTATCCTCAGGCAGTGGAAGCCGGTCGATCGTTGCGTCCGTGCCCTCGGTAATGCGAATGTCCAGCGCATACTGCACCGCCGGTCCGGGCATGATCATGTGCGTGTCGACTTGGACGTTCCATTCGCCGGGGGGCAGCGGGCCCGGCAGGTAGCCCGGTGTGGCCCCAGCCGGAGAGATACGTACTCGATGCGAGTCGCCGCCGCGGTGTCCCGCGCCCCGGAACCCAGCGGGATCGAACAATGTCAGGGTGATCAAGTTGGCCAGCCCCTGCGCCCGGGATGGGGCAAAGGAAAGACGCAGCTCGATCTGTCCGCTATGGGCGGGTACAGCAAAGCGATAGCTGATGTAGCGCTTGCAGTCGCGGGCCGTCAGGCGGCCTTCGAAGTGATAATCCATGTGGGTTTACACAGTCACAGAGATAGCCACCCGTATGCGGGGTAAGCCGTCCTCTCCCATGCTGAGGACATAGCGCGAACGCTCGGACCCCTTTCCCACCCCACTTGCGTCCAGCGCCGACCAGCGCACATCCACCGACACTAGTTGCTGCCCTAGCGCCTCGACGCGAACGTCATCGGGCCTTGTTACCACCAGCCCCTGCGCATGATACCACTCTATCGCCGCGCCAAAGAACTGCTCGATCTCCTCCACCGTGCTCACAGCACGAGCTCCTTGGTCTGACAGCACCAGCGCCGGCACACCCCAACAGTCGACAACCGTTTGCAGATCCCCCGCGCCCAGCGCCTTGCCATAGCGCTCGAGGTACTGTTGGATGCTATCCTTGCTCCACGGCATCGTCTCGCTCCTTTCCGGTACACGATTGCTAGCACGAGGCGTGCGGTGTACCCGTACCCGCTCTTCAGGGTTGGGCGGCAGTCTAGCCTTGCCTGGAGGGTATGTCAAACAGGGCTGCTACCGTGCAACACGATGCTCCAGGCGTCCGTTGGCTCCCTTGTGTATTGCTGTTTCGCAGCTATAATGGCATTGTTGCCGTTAGGGGCGTGCCGGAGGCAGATGGTATGGTACCGAAACCGACAGAAGCGACCGGAAAGAAGGAGCGGACCGGGCGTGCGAGTCGCTGGCCCCTGCGGCTGGTGGTGTCGGTTGGGCTGGCCCTCGGCGTGATCCTGGTCACCAGCATTGGCTGCGTGGCATCGATAGACCCTGGGGGGCGACGGTCCACAGCCGCATCGCTGCCAGCGGCGGCGCCTACCGCGACGCCAACCACGCGGCAGGGAGCAATGACCGTCGTGAGCTCGCCAGCCGCCGCCACGCAGGTAGAGGCGCCGCCTCTGCCCACGGCTGCTGTGCCCATCTCCCCCAGTCCAAGCCTCAGGCCCCATAGCGCTGCCACGCCCACCCAGGCGCCGAGCGCTGTCCCCCCGGCTACCCAGACGCCGACCGAGCCCAAGACATGCACCCCCGCGCCGACCCAATCGCCAACCCCGGACGCAAAAGCTATCCAGGCTCCGTCCGCCACTCCATCCTCTGCACAGATCACCGTCACCATCGATGGCCTGGACGAGGAGGGCCTGGCCTGCAGCAGCCTACTGTTCTTCATGGGAGACGAGTTAGTCCGGCAAGTGGCCCTGAGCGAAGCGAGCGATCCGCGCCATGTCGTCATTTCGGGTGGCTCGGCAGACTGGCTTAGATTCGAAGGAGGGACGGATGGCCAGTGCCCCTGGGCACACTGGAACATGGCCGACGCGGATCCCAATCGTGTGCCCATCGTTAGCGAGGAGGTAACCTTGCGCTTTGTCCCCATACTCGATGAACCTCGTCCCACTTGACGGTAGAGCTTGGCCGCCGTGGGCGGACCCTGGCCGCGTTTCCGCTAGTTCGGGCATCAGCGTGCATTATCCTGGCATCCTGAGGAAAGGGTAGGTCGATGAACACCGCGACGCTCCAGGTTTCTGGTTCCATGGAAGCAGGCCTCGATTTCGAGTTGATCCGAGGGAATAAGAGCTTTGGCATCAAGATGCAGGTCGATCCCTCGCTGGCCCTGAAAAGCGGGCCTCTGCCTCTCGATCCCTTTATTCCGCTCGCGCTCAGCAACGAGCTCGAGCAATGGACTTTGGATGATCCTTCGCCGGGATTGCTGGCTATCAGTTCCGCAGAACCGGTTCTGGATGCGATCCCTTGGGAGTACCTGCCCCAGCTCCGGCGCTTGCCCAAGGTTCTGGTTACTCGCCTGGTCGATGAGCTAGAGCCCAGGCCCGCACGGCCCAGCCCTGGGCCGACAAGTCTTCTGGTGGCGGGATGGTCGGGTGCGCCACTGTTCAACTTGCCCGGCATCCAGCAGGAGCTCGCGGCCCTGTCTCGATTGGCTACGGCGACGGCGGTCCCGGTGCGCGTGCTCTCTGAGCCAAGCGTGGCCGACCTGGCCGACGCGTTCAGGGAGATCCGCCCCAGTCTGGTCCACCTCGTGGTTCCTGCCCTGGACCGCAAGGCGGCCATGCCAAAACTGGCCCTCTCGGGCGGCGAGGACCTTCAATGGGTTGCTATCGATGATCTCCTTTCCGCGCTCCCGCGCAATGTCCATCCACGCCTGGTCGTGGTCAACACCTGTCACGCCGGCGAGGGCGGCGTGGTCCCGTCCGTCACGCGTGTGGTGACCGAGCGCCTGGGCTGCGTATCCGTGGGCTGGATGGGTGCCGTCGACGACCTGGCAGCCGTCGATTTCAGCCTGTTCTTCTACACCCGCCTCTTGGAGGGGGGCGCCGTTGCCGATGCACTGCGCTCCTACCGCTCGCTCGAGGCCAGCAAAGCCGACCTTAGGTCGGTAACACGCGGTCCGGGCTTGAGCGCGAGGTACCTGCCTATTCCCGCTGTTTGGTGCCGCGCGCCCTCTCTGATACTGGAAAGCCTGGTGGAGCGGGCTGATGAGCAGCCTGAAGCAATCCGTCCTCGGGCGAGGGGGGTCAGAAGATCGGCGCTGTCCCCCAGCCCGGCGGTCGCCGAGCCCCAAGATGAGCTCTCTTCGCTACCCACAGTGACCATGGAGTTTGAGCCCCAGAAGTGGCTGAATCCGGCCATGCTCAAGAATGGGCAGCCGGCCATCGTGCGACTGGTCCTCGATCCTGACCGGCCGTTGCGCAGCGCCGCGCTTGCCATCTCCTGTGATACGGGCAATGGCACCTCCACGGTGCGCCAGACGCTGAATCTGGAGCGAGGGCCGCAACCCATCGCCACCGATGCCCTGCAGTTCCCGGTGCTCTACGAGCTGATCCAGGCGAGCGTTCCACGCCGGCAGATCAACTTTACCGTCACATGCTCCTTGGGCGGCGCCATTCTCACGGAGATGACCAGGCCAGTGCTGTGGATGGGACTGGGTGAGTGGCTGGACAAGCCGGATACCTGGCACTATATACCGGCGTTTGTGAACCCGTACGCCGACGGTGTTCTCGACGTGATCGATGCGGCGGACCTGCTGCTCAAAAAGATCGTGTCTCCTACGAGCTCCTTTGCAGGATATGATGTTGGAGACGCATCTTTTGTGAATCAGCAGGTACAGGCACTCTTCAATTGCTTGCGAGACGACCCCTTTCACCTCAGTTACATCGCTCCGCCGCCCGTCGCGGTCTATGCGCCAGGCGACCGGCTCGCCAGTGGCCAGCGCGTGCGCACGCCGACCGAAGTCGTGGAGAGACACAGGGGCACCTGTCATGACCTGGCCATCCTGTTCGCCAGCTGCATGGAGCAGGTGGGTATTTATCCGCTGATCCTGCTGATCCCCGGGCACACCTTTATCGGCTTTTGGACGACGGTCGAAGCGCACGAGCGCTTCTGGGAGCAAGCACGAGAGGACAAGCTGCGATTGCCGCAGGCCCCCGGGCGCGAGTGGACCATCGTCGATCTCCAGGAGATCCGGGATCTACATAAGGAAGGATCCCTGGCCTTTTTGGAGGCTACCAAGGTTACGGATCGCAATGCCAGCTTTGCCGAAGCCTTGCAGTTTGGGCAGGGCCACCTGTATGGTTCGACGGCGAAACTCGATGTGGCTGTCGATATCCAGGCATCCAGGGCCAGAATCCAACCCTTGTGACAGGAGCATGGTGCACAATGGTTTGCGGATATGGCGGCCAGGGGATATACTAGCGCCCGGCACTGATCTCACCCGAGAGGAACCCATGAGCCCAAGCTCGGCGCCTTTTCTCCCTATCCAGATTCACCCTGGCCAGCCCTATCCCCTGGGCGCTACCATCGTACGAGAGGATGATGGCACCAGCGGTGTGAATTTCAGCGTTTTTTCGGCCAATGCCACGGCCGTCGATCTCTTGTTGTTCGATCACTATGATGACGAACACCCCCGCCAGATCGTGCCCTTGAGCCCCGCGCGCAACAAAACCTATTACTACTGGCACGTGTACATCCGCGGCATTGGCGACGGACAGGTCTACGCCTATCGCGTTCAGGGCCCGTACCTGCCCGAGGAGGGATTGCGCTTTAATGCCAACAAAGTGCTGCTGGATCCCTATACTCGGGGGGTAGCCTATGGCGCCAACTGGTCGCGCGTGGATGCGTTGGGCCTCAGCGACAACACCCGTTCAGCGCTCAAGTCGGTCGTCGTGGATAGTAGCCGCTACGATTGGCAGGGCGATCGCCCTCTGCAGCGGCCTATGGACGAGACCATCATCTACGAGATGCACGTACGTAGCTTGACCGCCCATCCCTCGTCAGGGATCAGGTGCCCGGGCACATACCGGGGCATCATCGACAAGATCCCTTACCTGCGGTCCCTCGGCGTTACCGCGATCGAGTTGCTGCCCGTCCAGCAGTTCGATGAACAGGAGGTCTCGCATGTGAATCCCCTCACTCGCGAGCCGCTCAAGAACTATTGGGGCTATGCGCCATTGGCCTACTTTTCGCCGCACCTCGCTTACGGCTGCCAGCAAGATGCACGCAGCACGGTGGACGAGTTTCGGGACATGGTCAAGGCCTTGCACAGCGCCGGGATCGAGGTCATCCTGGACGTGGTCTTTAACCACACGGGAGAAGCTGGAGAGCGCGGGCCGACTATCTGCTTCCGCGGGCTGGAAAACGGGGCGTACTATATGCTCAAGCCGGACCGCCGTTTCTACCAGGATTTCTCCGGTTGCGGCAATACGGTGAGCTGCAACCACTCCATCGTGCGCCGTCTCATTCTGGAGTGCCTCTGCTATTGGGTGCGCGAATACCACATCGATGGCTTTCGCTTTGACCTAGCCTCTGTGCTATCGCGTGATGAGGACGGCGAGCCGCTGCGCCCGGGGGAATCTCCCATCCTCTGGGAGATCGACTCGGAGCCGGTCCTGGCCGGGACCAAGCTCATCGCCGAGGCCTGGGATGCCGCGGGGCTATATGAGCTGGGATCGTTTACTGGCGACCGTTGGGCCGAGTGGAACGGGCGCTTTCGCGACGACGTGCGCCGTTTCGTTCGCGGCGATCCGGGCGCCGTGCGCGACCTGGCCTGGCGCATGACGGGCAGCTTTGATGTTTTCCGCTTCAAGCCCAGCTATGTCTCCCATCGCAGCATCAACTATGTGACATGCCACGACGGCTTTACCCTGGCCGACCTGGTGTCTTACAATACCAAGCACAATGAGGCCAACGGCGAGGACAACCGGGATGGCGCCGATTACAACCTGAGTTGGAATTGCGGCGCCGAGGGCCCCACCAATGATCCGCAGGTTCAGGCCCTGCGACGTCGCCAGGCCAAGAACCTGGTGGCCCTGTTGATGATGGCCAGGGGAACCCCGATGATCCTGGGCGGCGATGAGATGGGCCGTACCCAGAAGGGCAACAACAACGCTTATTGCCAGGATAACGATATCAGTTGGTTCGACTGGCGAATGCTCCAGCAGAATGCCGACCTGTGGCGTTTTGCCGCGGAGATGATCGCTTTGCGCAGACGCCATCGCACGCTCACCGCCGACCACGTCCTGCGGGCCAAGCACTATGAGGATCTGCTCAACGAGGGGGTGTCCTTTCACGGCACGATCCAGCACCAACCCGACTGGGGACACGAGTCTCGAGCCCTGGCTATGGAGCTGCACGCCGTGGAGGGGGACCAGGCGTTCTACATCATCGCCAACGCCAACAGCCAGGGGCTCCGCTTCGAGCTGCCGCCGTCGCAGTCGTGGAAACGCATCGTGGATACAAGCCAGGACTCACCCCACGATTTTCTGAGCGAGGACAGCGCGCCGATATGGGCATCCCCCACCTACGACGTATCCCCCTATAGCGTGGTCATCCTGATCTCCGCGCTCTAGTTGCGCCCTGGGGCGCTCGACCCAACTCAGGATCGCTTTTTGCTTCTAGGGAAACAAAAAAGCGCGATGCCGCCATCGCGCCCATTCTCCGCGCCACCGCCGTAGGATTTTGGCGTCACCCCGTCTCCGTGTGCCCCCTCATCCCCCGCTTCTCTCTTTCAGTGTGGCCACAAAGGGCAGGTTGCGATAGTGGTTATTGGCGTCCAGTCCATAGCCCACCACAAAGTCATCGGGCAGCTCGAATCCATGGTAGGCCAGGGGGATATCGATCAGCCGGCGGTAGGGGCGATCAAAGAGCACACACACTTGAAGGCTGGCCGGTTGTTGCGTGCGCAGAGTGCGCAGGAGATAGTTCAGCGTCAGCCCCGTATCGATGACATCCTCCACAAAGAGCACGTGCCGCCCGGTGATGGCTTGGTCCAGGTCTTTGGTGATGCGCACGCTGCCCGATCCGGCGCTCGATGCATAGCGGGAGATCGCCATAAAGTCGACCGTGACGGGGATGGTGATGCATCGCAGCAGATCGGCCATAAAGAACACCACGCCGCTGAGCACCCCTACCAGCAAGGGATCCTTTCCGGCATAGTCAGCCGAGATGGCCGCGCCCATCTCGGCGATGCGCGCCCGCAACACCTCCTCGCTCAAGATGATGCGCTCCACCCCGTCGGTCAGCGGTCCTGCGGGAACGTGGGCCAGCCGCTGCTTGCTGCCATCTTCATTCGCATCCGGCATGCTACTGCTTGATGGCCTCCTTGCCCACGAGCAACGGGCTGCGCGCCTCAAGCCCGAAACGTTGTAGGAAGCGGATGAAATCGCGCCGACTCCAGAGCTTGACGTTGACGTCGGGATACAGCTCTTTGATGCGACGTATCTTGCGGTGTTTGAAACGCATCAACTTGGGGCGCAAGGTGGTGAGCTCGATGTACAGATCCTCTTGCACCAGGTAAAAGTCGGGCGAGAAAGCCACCAGCAGGTGCCCCTGCTCATCCCATTCCAGGGGAAAGGTCACCGGTTCGTAGCGCCACTCGATGCCATAGAAATCGAGCACATGGGCAAATTCGGCTTCGCTGGGGTGAGAAAAGACGATCTCCTCGCGTTTGCGCGCGGGGTTCTGGATTGGGTGTGGTATGTGGGTGTCGGTCATTCTCTTGGGCTGCTTGCGGTCTAGATCATCCGGCGCCATTCATTGTCATAGCTCATTATATCCCTTGCTGGAGCCAGGTCAACCTGGTAGAATCTCGCTTGCCTGTCCTGGATTTTGGGGAACCGCCGCGTAGGGGCCAATTCATGAATTGGCCCTACCTAGAATCATGGACACACCCGAATCTCGCTTGTCTGTCCCAATTATCGGGCTGAATGGTGGGATCACGATGCGCATCAAGGTCATACCGGACGACTTTCAGGTGGAAGAGAAGATCGATCTCGCCCTACTCGAGCGCGGGCCCTGGGCCGTGTACCGCCTACGCAAGGAGGGCCTGACCACCTTGGAGGTGCAGACGCGCCTGGCTACGCGATTCGGGTTAGGCCGCAATCAGGTGGTCTTCCCGGCCCTCAAAGACCGTGACGCCATCGCCGTGCAGTACGCTACGCTCCCCCCTGGCTTATCCGAGCTCGTCGATGGTAGCGGTTTCTCGGCTCAGCGCCTGGGCTATCGGCTGCGGCCCCTCGCGCCCGCCGATCTGCGCGGTAACCTCTTTGCCCTCGTGCTGCGCGATCTGTCCGCTGCTGAAGCCAAGCAGATCGCCGATCGCCTACCGGATATCGCACGCTATGGCCTGCCCAACTATTTCGACGAGCAGCGCTTCGGCTCTCTCTTGCCCCAGGGAGCGCCAACTCCGGTTGGCTCGCCAGTTCCGACTAGCGAGCCGATCGGTAAAGCCATCCTACGCCGCGATGCCGAGGGCGCCCTGCGCTCCTACCTGACCCAGCCCTTCGCGGGCGATCCGCGGCCCGTCCGCATCTTTAAGCACAAGGCTGCCGCCCTCTGGCCCGACTCGCGCGCCAGTTCTGATTGGCGCGCCCTATTCGATGTGGCTCCCAAGCCGTCGAACTATCGCAGCGTGCTGACCTACCTGATCGATCACCCCACCGACTATCGCAAAGCGCTGAACCTCATTCCACAACGGTTGTTGTCCATCTACCTGGCCGCCTACCAAAGCCTGCTCTGGAACACCATCGTGGCCCGCTATCTTGCCCAGCTCTATGTTGCCCACGATATTCCGACCGCCACGATCCAAATCGCGGGCCGGCGGCTGCCCTTGCACCTGGCTCTGGATGAGCCAACCCTCGCCGAACTGGCCGGACTATGCATAGCCCTGGCCGAACACCGCGCGCGCTTTTCCCCCGGCCCCGTGGCCGAGATCGCCAGGCAGGTACTGCAAGAGGAAGGGTTGGATCTCGAGGATCTCAAGGCCCGCATTCTGCAAAAGGCCTACCTCACCAAGGGGCAGCGGCGCGCGCTCCTTGTCCCCGAGGATATCCACGTCGGCTCACCCCGCGATGACGACCGCTATCCCGGGCGACACAGTCTCACCGTGCGTTTCGCCCTCCCGCCCGGCTCCTATGCCACACTGGTACTCAAGGCGGCCCACGCGCCGGACGCTCCTTTGGACGTTCAGCTTCTCGCCTGAGCATTGGCTGTCGGGGCCCGGCAAGGGTGTAAGTATGCTGCGCACACTGCATGCGTCAGCTCAGCCCAGACTTGATCTTTTCCGGCGAGCGCTATATTATGTTTGATCTTATGAGTGTCTCTCGCCCGAGCTATAGAACCACGGATCCACGAAGCGAGCTATGCTACGGACCTTACTGCTGCTCATACTCATATTCCTCACCATCTCCGGCCACCTCGTGCGCGCCGACTCGGAGCCTGCCACTTGGGACCTTGTTCGCCTGCAGCGCATCGATCTCGACGTCGACGCCGACCGCGATGGCCTCGTTGACGACGACGATGAGTGTGAGGATACATGGGCCATGGGCGCTGCCGGACGAGGCGCTATCGTCCTGGCCAACTCGGATGACGATGATGGCGATCACCTGCCCGATAACTGGGAGGGCGGCGATTTCGACTATAGCGCCGGCGAGGAAGCGGCCGACGAACGAGTCAACGCCTATCCGGACGCGCTGGATCTGGCGCCCCTTATCCTGCACAAACCAGGCCTGGCCATCTTCCCCTCAGAAGCCAAGATCGTGCTGCGCGTCGCGCGACCGATGCACGACGACCCTTACTATGCCGCCACCCGGCCCCAGGATCGTGTGCGTATCTTTCTGCCTACGCGGACCGTCGGCAGCGACCTATGGGTGCAGGCCGGCGACCTCGCCATCATCGGTCCGGAGGCCGGCGGCTCGGTCGAGTTCGTGGCCTCGCCCCAGGCCTCACAGCTCGATATAGCACTCCTCGCGGGGCAGGGCGCTCTACACCTGGGCGTGGAAGGGCTGCGCTACAACGCCCTGGTCGACATCGTCGCTGAATCCTGGCAGGGGTCCGCCAAGTTGGGCGAAGATCGGGTGCGTATGCGCGTGGCCCCCCTTCAGTTGGCCGATAACAGCCAGCCAGTAAGCCGCCGGCCAGGACTCAAGTCGGTCTACGTCGAGGACCTGGGCGAAGCCAATGCCTCCCTGCGCGCTTCCCTGCGCGATCTCTACGGCGCAGCGGCCTTGGCCGAGACCAACGCCCTGGACCGTTGGCAGCAGGATGGCTACGAGATCGGCTATTCCCAGGCCCCCTACGGCGCCATGTGGGTGGTCCTCGGCCTCCCCCGCGGCGCGATCGCCTATACCAAGACCGTATACGGTGCGGTGGAGCCAGCGCTGATTCTGCCTGGCGGCAGCGGTTTCGAGCCCTATCGCATGAGTAGCCTCAACCACTACTCCCGGCAGCACCTGCTGGGACCCGGCGTGGGCCTGATCGCCGATTTCCAGGAAATCGGCTTCACCGGCGCCGAGGCCGGCGGCAACCTGGAGGCCGTTCCCTCTCGGCGGGATCTCGTCTCGCCCCGCCCGCCGCGCTATCTGTATGGCTCGCAGATGAGGCCCGAGATCATCGCTTTCCTGGAGGCGCAGGGCCTGCGTGGCGGTATGCCGGCAAATAGCTCCCTCCTCGCGGTGGGTCACGTGGATGAGTTGCTGAGCTATGCTCCCGATGGCATTCACGTGTTGGTTGCTGACCCCGAGGTGGCCTGGGCCCTCTTGCTCATCGCCAACCGCCTCGACCCCGCTGCTGAGATGCTGCAAGGGATGCTGGCGAACGGCGCGGACCACACCACGGTGGGCCAGCTTGTCTCTGGCGGGCCCCTGGAGACCGGAGAGGCACCCAGCGCCAAGGACTATAACCTGCACACGATCATGGCTCCTGACCGGCTGCCCGCCCTATGGGCTGGGCTGGGTATCGGCTCGTCCGCCAGCGCGCCAGCGGCGGATGCCGCGAACCGGGGAAGGGCGGTGCTCTCCAGGGCCGGTGGCTTGGTAGGGCTCCTGCCTGACACGAGTATCCAGAACGGCCGGACTCGCACCTTCGCTATCGTCTTCCAGGATACCCGGCGTTTCGCGCTGGCCTATCGCGACGCCGGGTCGGAGCAGTGGGTCGCCGATGGTGAGGGGGCCATCGACGAGGATGTCGTTTCGCTCAGCGGCACCGCTTTCGTGTTCGCCAATGGGTGGCAGGGAGGAGCGCCCCAGGCGGGGGATCGCTTTGCCTTTACCGTCGACCCCACTGCGCCCTGGGTGCCTATACCGGTACTCTATCGCGATGACGGCGAGGGAGAGGGTATCGCTCTGACCAGCAACCATGTCAATGCCCTGGTCGATGGCGATACGATCGTTACAGCCGAGGCGCACGGTCCGCGGGTGGACCTACGCCTGCTGGGGGCGCAGGGCGATGGTTCCGTGGATATCCTGGCCTACTATGTCGCGCGCGAGCTGGAGCGCGCGGGGTACCGGCAGATCGTCTTTGTCGACGATCGCGCCTATCACAATGAGAGTGGCTCGGTGCACTGCGCGACGAATGTCCTGCGCGAGCTGCCCGAAACCAAGTGGTGGGAGTGAGAGACCACATCAGCCAGGTTGGAGTCACCAACCTGGTGAGCACCCAGCATCATGTTGGAACGACGCAAGCCCTGCTGCTACGATCAAAGACTTGACACATCTGGCCTAAGGTTGTAGTATCCATCACAG
>CAYQDH010000031.1:20211-21637 GCA_964416075.1 uncultured Anaerolineales bacterium
TTGTAGCTGTTCTTAACCCCCGCTCACATAACTCTAAAGTTGTAGTATCCTTACAGTTTGCGGGTTCCGCGCCTTATGACAGCGTGGTATGGGTGAAAGGAGGCGGCCGCCGACTAGAATATCTGTTTTGGCGCTGGGTGTTTCGCTTTACGCTCCAGCAACATAAATACGAGGAGAAGACCAAGATGCAGCAGAAACTCAGTCGTCGGATTTTCCTGCGCACGGCAGGCATCGGTGCAGCGGCCGCTATGGTGGCCGGTTGTGCCCCCAAGATCGTCGAAGTGACCAAGCTCGTCACCGAAAAAGAAGTGGTCAAGGAGACGGTCGTTGTCGAGAAGGAAAAGGTTGTCGAGAAGGAAAAGGTCGTTCAGCAGACTGTCGTAGTGGAAAAAGAAGTAGTCAAAGAGGCGGCACAGCCCACCGGCACGGTGCTCTTCTGGGGTCACGACCAGCACCCCTTGGACCTGGCGGCAACCGGCTTTATCCAAAAGTACCCCGAGATCAAGTGGGATTCGCCCCACCCGGCCGACCGTGGCACCAAGCTTAACGCCGCGCTGGCCGCGGGCAGCGGCTGCCCCGACCTGTACTGGGCCGAGGCGACCGACGCCCAGGATTGGGGCTGCAACGACCTGCTCAC
Organism: uncultured Anaerolineales bacterium; assembly: GCA_964416075.1. Classification (GTDB taxonomy): domain Bacteria; phylum Chloroflexota; class Anaerolineae; order UBA1429; family UBA1429; genus CAYQDH01. Next base: position 20,849 of record CAYQDH010000031.1, read on the forward strand.
CGACTTGACCGATATCCTCACCCCCGTCAAGGACCAGTACCACCCAGCCAAGATCAATGAGACGTTCATCGCCAAGACGGGCAAGAATGTGGGCTGGCCTGGCGATATCAGCGTCAGCGGTTACTACTATCGGCAGGACCAGTTCGCAGAGCTAGGCTTTGGCGAAGTGGATTGGGAGACGCTCCAGTGGACCGATTTCCTGACCATGCTGAAGGACATCGCGGGCAAGGGCAAGTTCGCCTTCTGCTTCCCCGCTAATGGTTGGAGCGCGCTGTTCGAGTTCGCCATCCACATGATGGGCGGCTCGACCGTCAGCCAGGACGGACAGCAGATCACTGCGGGCGACGAGCTGGGCGTCCGCGCCATGACCATGGTCAAGGAACTGTGGGATACCAAGGCTGGACTGGACGTGGAGTGGTGGAGCGCGCCTTATTGGGCGGCCGTCCAAGAGGGCAGCCTGATCGGCGACCTTGCCGCCGCGTGGGCGCGTGGCTTTATCGAGGCCCAGGTCAAGACGCCCGAGCAGGGCGGTTTGGGGATGTGGCGTATTGCCAAGTTCCCCACCGGTGATGGCATCAAGTATCGCACGGGCATCTGGGGCGGGGCGCAACTGGTCAACCCCAAGTCCGCGGCCAACCGCGACAACGCCATCCTGTTCATGCAATATGCCCTGGGCAGCCTTGAGGGTACCAGCCTCGCCGGTAGCTGGGGCATCATCCCCTCCTACCGTCCCTACCTGGCCTCCCCCATCTTCTTCCATGGCCTGAGCGCCCAGGCCAAGGCCATGGT
>CAYQDH010000032.1:0-21485 GCA_964416075.1 uncultured Anaerolineales bacterium
TGGTCACGGCGGGCAAGATACCATAACCATAAGGGCCCTTGGCACGGGCATCGACATGATCGAAACCCGTAGCCAAGACCAGCGCATCGACATAATATGATGGGGGATCTGTCGAAAAACCGGGGCCATCAGCACTAAAATAAAAACCACCGTTGACGTGTTTAAGACGCGTAACAGTGGTTTCGGTAAAAATCCGAATCCCGTCAGCCTGCCTGACGGCAGCTAAACTATCCGAGAGGAGGCAGCCACCACACAACTGGCACTTGCCTTGTATCGCCTTGCAGCAGACCGTCCTAGCGTTCCCTCCTAACTCGGGAGCGCGCTCTAGCAGCGTTACACCTACACCCCGCTGGGCAAGGTTCAACGCAGCCGTCAGTCCTGCCACTCCTCCACCGACGACCAAAACATTCGGGCGTTTCTGCATGCTTTGTCCCCCGAAGACGCGCGTACCCGCGCGCGGGATACTTTAGGGCCTGGACAATGAGGTCAATCCTTGACCGAAACGCTACCATGGGTTGAGCTGGGCCACCCCAGGCTCCAGGCGCCAAGATCCGAATTTTCAGTTGTTCAAGAGTGCCATTCAAACCAAGGCTCAGGTCTGAGATGCATCGTACTCGACGCTTACTGCAAACTATCAGTATTATAGCGAGCGCGATATGAAAGTCAAGCCCATAGAGACGCTATTTCTCGAGATTCGTATTGTTCCACACCGCTTCTGGGAAAACAACTCGGGCTGGCTTGCGCGAGCTTAGGTCAGTAAGGCAATCCATCGGCACCCCAGTTTCGCCCAACCTGTTGTCCGGCAGCATGGCCAGGCCATGAAAGTCGCTGCCTCCCGTGCAGACCAGATTATGTGTCACAGCGAGCGTCGATAGGTGCTCCACCATATCAGGTGTGTATCCCGGATAGTGGACCTCCAAGCCCGCCAGACCTTCGGCGGCCAAGCCGTCCAAAAGGTCGTCGAGGCCCCAGGGATGGGCCAGCACGGCCACTCCGCCCGCCCCCTTGATCAGCTGCAGCGCCTGCACGGCGGTGATCTTGAAGCGCGCCACATATGCAGGTTTGCCTCGTGCCAGGTAAAGGTCAAAGGCTTCGCGGGTGGAGCTCACCATGCCCTCCTCCTGGAGCACACGAGCCAGGTGAGGCCTGCCGATCGATCCCTCGCCCGCCACTTGTTGTACTCTCTCCCACGAGATCGGCATTCCCAACTCACTGAGCCGGTCACACATGGCCCTCGCGCGGAGGATACGCGAATCGCGCAGAAAAGACAACTGCTGCACCAATTCGGCAGCCATCCAGTCGACAAAATAGCCTAGGACATGAACCTCGAGGTTACCGTTTCCTTCGGTGCTGATCTCAACCGCGGGAACAACCTCCAAAGGTCGGCTGGCGGCGGCATCGAGCGCGGGCGAAATCCCCTCCACCGCGTCGTGATCGGAAATGGCGATAGCACACAGCCCCGCAGCGATGGCCATATCCACCACCTCAGTGGGAGAATGCAATCCATCCGAGACGTTCGTGTGGACATGCAGATCGGCGCCGTTCTTCATCGAGGCTCGACCACAAACCTCAGAGCTGTTCTCTCTTGGTCCATAATAGTCACGTCTGCGAACACCGGAATACAAATGACATCGATCCCTTCCAAAGCCAGATAGGTGCGTGCAATCGCCACGGCTTTGGCTGCCTGGTTCACAGCCCCGGCTCCGATAGCCTGTATCTCAGCCCGGCCTTTTTCACGAATCACGCCTGCGATTGCCCCTGCCACGGCGGTAGATCGAGAGTGTGCGGATACTTTGAGAATGTCCATGCCAGATTGCCCCCTTCCCACTGTCCCATGTTAGGTTTCGGTGCTTGATGCAATGTGATGAACATGCGATCTTAGGCAGCATTCGGCCGTGACATCGGTATTTGTGCGGGCCGGCAGCCATTGCCGGCCGTTACTGGTAAGCTCGAGCTATTTGGCAAATTCCGTCGCGCGTGTCTCTCGAATAACCGTGACCTTGATCTGGCCGGGATATTGCAGACTCTCTTCCACCTTTTTGGCGATATCGCGAGAGAGGCGAATAGCACCCAGGTCATCCACCTGATCCGGCTTGACGATGATACGAATCTCACGTCCAGCCTGAATGGCAAAGGACGTATCGACGCCCTCAAAGGAGTTGGCCACTTGCTCCAGGGCCTTGATACGCTTGATATAGTTCTCCAACGACTCGCGCCGCGCTCCGGGCCGTGCGCCAGAGATCGCATCAGCAGCCTGTACCAGCACCGCCTCGAACGACATCTGGTCCATCTCAGCATGGTGCGAACCGATAGCATTGATCAGAGGCTCAGGCAAGCCATAGCGGCGCGCCAGGTCCGCGCCGATGAGCGCGTGAGGCCCGTCGACCTCGTGGTCTATCGCTTTGCCAATATCATGCAACAAACCTGCTCTTTTGGCCAGGTCGACATTGCCGCCCAGTTCGGCGGCCATGATGGCGCACAACTGCGCTGTCTCCACCGAGTGTTGCAGCACATTCTGACCATAACTGGTGCGATAGTGCAGTCGCCCTAGAAGCTTGACGATTTCAGGATGCAGGCCATGAACTCCCAGTTCATAGGCTGCTCGCTCTCCCACTTCGCGGATCGTCGTCTCTACTTCTTCTTGCGCCTTTTCCACGATTTTTTCGATGCGCGCCGGGTGGATGCGTCCATCCAGGATCAGGCGATTGAGAGCCAGCCGAGCCACCTCGCGGCGAACGGGATCAAAGCTAGAGAGGATGACGGCTTCGGGTGTGTCGTCAATCACCAGATCGACGCCGGTCATGTTCTCGATCGTGCGGATATTGCGTCCACCACGCCCGATGATGCGCCCCTTCATCTCATCGCTGGGCAGTTCCACGGTGGATACGGTCACTTCGGCGACCTGGTCCGCGGCGATACGCTGGATCGCCAGCGTGATGATCTCCCGCGCGCGGCGTTCCCCCTCTTCCGTGGCTTCGGCCTCGATCTCGCGGATGATGCGCGCCGCATCGATTCGAGCGTCCGCCTCAACTTCCTTCAATAGCTGCTGCTTGGCCTCATCCTGGGTCAAGCCGGAGATGCGCTCGAGTTCCGCCACGTGCTTTTCCCAGGCATTATCCAGCTCGGACTGGCGCTGATCGAGAGCGCGCTTGCGATCTTCCATTTTGCGCTCTCGTGTTTCCAGGGCATCCAGTCGATGATCCAGGTTCTCGCGGCGTTGCTGCAGCCGGCTTTCCTGGCGGTTCAACTCTTGCAGCCGGCGTTTGCCCTCCGCGTCTGCTTCTTGGAGCACCGTGATTGCCTGGTCCTTGGCTTCGAGCTCGATCTGCATGGCCTGTGTCCGCGCCTCACTGAGGAGTCGGGCCGATTCTTCTGCTGTTTTGGCAACGGTATCCGCTTCCGAATGCCTCTTGAGCATATAACCCACGGCCAGGCCGGCCGCTAATGCAATGACAAGACCTATGATCCAGAATATCACCCCTTGCGGTCCCATGCGATTCCTTTCTTAAAATCTATAGCTAATCGGGCCGAACCCGATATCATGAATCCATCTCCTGCCCGGAACTCGTTTCCTGCCACAGGTCTTTGGTTACCTTGATCGCGATATCGTAGGCAAACCCCCTGCGCTGCAGATAACCAAGCAGGCGATGGAAAAACACCCTTTGGTCCAGTGTGGCCAGACGACGCACAATGCCGCGAGCAGCCTCGAGAGCCTGTGCCTCGTCATCCACGTCTTGTATCGATGCGTCGATCACATCCCGCGACAAACCCTTGCCCAGCAGTTCTGAGCGGAGCGCGCGCCGGCCGCGGGGCCGGTGGGCCTGACGAGACTCGACCCAGAAACGGGCGAAATCCTGGTCGTCCACCAGACGGGCCCTCTTGAGGCGAGCCACGATCTGTTCGCTTTTCTCGTCGTCCAAGCCCTTGCCCCGTAGATAGCGACGCATCTCTTGCTCGCTGCGAGGACGAAAAGATAGGTAGAAGAGCGCCTTCTCGTACACAGACTCGATAGCATCTTGTTGACGGAGCGTCTCGATCTCTTGGTCGGTAAGCGTTTGACCCCGCTTCAGAGGGGCCGCAAGGATATCCTGCAAGCTAAACGCGTACTGCTCATCGACAAAGACGTTGACCCTATCTTTTCTCCATTTTTGCGTTTCTATCGCTGTGATCTTGCCCGGCATCGCAGTAAAAACCCTCGAGAATAAAAAAAGCTGTGGCGCAGCCACAGCCTCTTCATGCCAAAAAGCAGTAACCCTAACCTGACGCTCAAGAATCTACTCAACAAGCGGGTTCTGGATGATGAAAATGAAAACACCTCATTCCTCGGTTTGCCCAATATGGATAGCAAGCCCAAGGGAGTGATAATCAAATCGGTTAACCCAGAACGGACCCAGTAAGTCAGCGACAAGGTTAAGGTCCACTGAGATGAATCCTGACACGACACCGTTCACGGCTGTGACCAAACCGGGCAGAGCCAGTGTCCACTCACGGCGAGCCTATCCAGAACTTGGCCTGCACCAGGATCTACCGACCCCTATGCGTTCACCCCTCTGGACAGGCCCGCTGCACCGTCGAGGCTGAAGCCCAGGCTGAGGCCCAGGCTAAAGTGTATCTGCCTCTTCCAATGCTTCCGACCCGGACGCCCCGTCATCCAGAATTTTAAACTTCCAGTTGACGTTGCTTTCGCGGATCTGGTGCTCGATCTGAACGGTAATCTCTGGATTATCCATCAGGAACTGCTTGGCGTTCTCACGCCCCTGACCCAACCGCGTGTCGCTGAACGAGTAGAATGCGCCTCGTTTCTCGATAACCCCCGATTCGACGCCCACATCCAAGACGCTACCCTCTCGGGAAATGCCGTGGTCGAACATGATATCGAACTCGGCCATCTTGAATGGTGGAGCTACTTTGTTCTTGGTTACACGCACGCGGACCCTGTTGCCAATAACATCCCCGCCCTGCTTGATGGCTTCCATCTTGCGCATGTCCAGCCGCACCGCAGCGTAGAACTTGAGCGCGTTGCCCCCGCTGGTCGTTTCCGGGTTTCCGAACATCACGCCGATCTTCATGCGCAATTGGTTGGTGAGAATGACGGCTGTATTGCTTCGTTTGATGGCTCCTGTCAACTTGCGCAGGGCTTGCGACATCAAGCGCGCCTGTAACCCCATATGGGCGTCGCCCATATCTCCCTCGATTTCCGCTTGAGGGACCAAAGCCGCCACCGAATCCAAGACCACCACATCCACCGCACCACTACGCACCAGAGCCTCGGTAATTTCCAGAGCCTGCTCGCCAGTATCAGGCTGTGAGATGTAGAGATGGTCGATATTCACACCGCACTTGGTTGCATAACCAGGATCCAAAGCATGCTCTACATCGATGAAAGCGGCAATACCCCCCGCCTTTTGTGCCTCGGCGATGATATGCTGGCACAGGGTGGTCTTGCCTGAGGACTCGGGACCGTAAATCTCTGTGATGCGTCCTCGGGGAATACCGCCAATCCCCAGGGCCAGGTCCAGGGCCAGGCAGCCCGTAGGGATGGCTTCGACGTTCAGGTTGGAGGAATCGCCCAGCTTCATGATGGCGCCCTCACCGAAACGTCTCTTGATTTGCGTTACCGTTGTTTCCAGAGCTCTCTCTTTGCCGTCTACCGCCATTTCGGCATCCTTTCGAACGGCTCTACCCACATGGCTAGTTTACAATAGATGCTTTGAAAAAGCAATTCGATTATGGGCCATTGTCAAATGTGCGGGCTCCAGCATGAGGCCCCATTCTGGGGCGCGTAGGTTGTGCCCGCACTTAAGCCAATCGCCAAACAAGGGCATCCTTAGGTAGATTCCTTCTTACCAAAGTCCTTGGTTTTGCGCATCCGCCTAAAGGCGGCGGAAACCTGTCCTTTGGCTACGCCGGGGCTAGCCGCCATAAAGCTCAGCGCATCCCAAGAAGCCTCTTGTGCAGCAGCCCGCTCCTCGCCCAACAGCGATGCATAGGCCCGCGAGCGCGCCCGGCTCTCTTCCATACGTCGCGCTGCAGCGGCGTGGCCCTCTGTCATCGCGCGCGATACGCCCAGCACATCGGCGGCCTGCATATATTCCAGCACCCGTTCTATCACAGGGGCCACCACGCCATCGCGCAACTTGAAGGCTGACTGAGCTACAAAGCGGAGCGTGACCCGGTTCAGCGACGATTGGAGCCTGTTCCCAGCAGGGGACATATAATAAACGGCACCCTCCAGGCTTGTCCTGGTTTCCGCTTTCTGGGCCGGAAGAACGACCTTGACAGGCACTTCGAGTTCTGTATCACAAGGGATGTCACCCACACTGATGATGGCCTGGTCACCGCCCTGTTGGGCCGGATAAGCGCTGGACAAGGGCATCACCACGGCGCCTTGGGGCAGGGTGAGGTGGATCTGTGTTTCTCGCGCGGCAAGGGCCGAGAATTCGCCCAACTCGCCGGTCAGGTAGGCACTGATCTCACTAGCATGCTGGACATGGTAAAAGCGCCCCCCACCCTGGGTGGCAATCTCTACCATCAGGGCTTCGTTGTAATCGCTGCCCACACCCAGCGTGGAGACCACCAGGTGTTTGGTCCGGGCGCCGAAGGCACGCTGTCCCACCCGCTCGATGTCCGTTTCACCCACATTCGCCTGTCCATCGCTGAGGAGGAGGACCAGGTTCGAGTCATAGTGCATCTGGGCGGCCTTTTCCAGGCCCAGCTCCAGGCCACCGCACAAGGCCGTCATACCACCGGCGGTGACCTCGTCCAGCAGACTCATCACGACACGTCTTGCCTGATCGCTGATGGTGGTGGGTTCGATCGCGCAGCGCACGTCGGACGAGAACACGACCAGGGAAAAGCCATCGCCATCATGGAGGCGCGCCAGCGCCTGGCGCACGGCATCCTGAGCCTGCTTTATCTTGCTGCCGTGCATCGAGCCGGACACATCCAGGACGGCAGTAAAACCAAGCGGGGGCCGGCCCAGCCGGGTGGGGGCGGCCTGGTCGCGAGGTACCTGGGCCGGGGAGCGCAGCGTCACCAGCAGGTGACGCTCGACGTTCTGCCCCGCCGGGGCCATCACCTGGTCCAGCTCCATCTGCACTTGCAGGTAGGAGGCGCGCTCCTCCGGGGGCGGAGGGGCCTCAAAAAACAGCTGCCCTCCACAGCGAATGCAGGTCTTGGCTCCGCTGGGTTCATCCTGCAGAGTGCCGCAATATTGACAACGCATCAGACGTGCCATCTATCCACCTCCGATCGGTTAGCCGGAACGGATCCTTGTTTTCCTCTTCTATACGCAGTGAAGGGGGCCTTGTTTGCGCGTCCAGGCACACTTCAAGCTCATGACATAATACTACGGTCGCGGACCAAGGTCAACAGGCACCTGATCAACCCTCGTGGGGGGCTTGCACACAAGCGATCTGAACACTAGAATCTACACGCAAGGGCATGCGCTGTGCGGCCCTATCCCAGACACGGAAGAGGAGGCGCGCGTGAAGATCAAGGGTGTGGAGATCTATCTGGAGGAACTGGGCGAGCGGAACATGCCCCTGGTGCGCGTCCTAACAGACGAGGGGATCCATGGCGTGGGCGAGGCCTTTACCGTGGGGCCCGATCTGGCCACCGTCAAGACCATCGAGTACTATGCCGAGTGGTTGATCGGCCGGAACCCCATGGATATCGAAGGGCTATGGCAGTTGATGGTTGCCGGTTCCCGCTTTCCTGGGGGCTCGTTGATCAATGCGGCCATCAGCGGCATCGAGCACGCTCTGTGGGATATCAAGGGCAAAGCCCTTGGCGTGCCGGTCTATCAACTCATCGGCGGCAAGTGTCGCGACAAGGTCCGGGTGTACCAGGGTGTGGGAGGGGACACCCCGGAGAAACTAGCCCAGAATGCCGCGCGCCTGGTCGAGACCTACGGCTATACTGGGCTCAAGATGTTCCCGCATCCACAGGGGCAGCGATTGTGGCACGACATGGGCGTCGCCGCCTGGCTCAAAGGGGCCGAAGCGCGCCTGCGCGCCGTGCGCGAGGCAGTGGGAGACGATGTGGATATCGGCCTCGATTCCCACGCCCAGATCTTTGAGCCGGCCAGGGCCCTGGAATTATGTCACGTGTTGCAGCCCTACCACCCGCTCTTCCTGGAAGAGCCGCTCCGCCCGGAGAATCGCCAGGCCATGGGCTACCTGCGCAGCAAATCGCCGATACCCATTGCCACAGGCGAGGCGCTCTTTACCAAGTTCGAGTTCCGCGACCTGCTGGCAGCCAAGGGAGCCGATATCCTGCAGCCCGATGTAACGATCGTGGGCGGCTTGTGGGAGATGAAAAAGATCGCCGCCATGGCCGAAGCCGAGTATGTGATGATGGCGCCACATAATCCCTGTGGCCCGGTAGCCAACGCGGTGAACCTGCACTTTGCCCTGAGCACTCACAACTTTATGATCCTGGAGTATCGCCCGGATGACGTGGCCTCGCGCTATAGCCTGGTAGACCAAACCATCCCGCTCGTCGATGGCTACCTGGTCCCGCCCGATCGCCCGGGGCTGGGCCTGGACCTGAACCTGGAAGAGTGCGGCAAGCATACCTACAAGGCGTGGCACCGTCCCTTCCTATGGCGCATAGATGGCAGCTTCGGCTTCCAATAGTCCATTGCGCCCCGAATCACTTTCTGCGCACGGCCTGTGTCATCTCTAGCCCGGTGCCATAGTCGAGCTGTCGCGGCTCGTACTCCTCGTTCTCACGCTGGCGCGTCATTAGGGTGTAATCCCAAGTGGCGGGTCGAGCATCGGTGCGCCAGGGTCGCCGCTCCCAGTAATAGCCGCGGAAAGGATCGCGCGTGAGATTCATCCAGTCCAGCAGGCGATCGTGCAGAAGGTTGCGCGCCGCCACGTGGTCCGCCGACACGATGAGGTTAGTCATCTCGTCCGGGTCGCTCTGCAGATCGTAGAGCTCATCGCTGCTTAGAAGGTTGATCACCAGCTTGTACCGGCCATCGAAAGCCGCACGAATGGGCTGGAAACCTCCAAAGCCGTCGTGATCGACTTCATAGCGCGCGAACTCTATAAACACGGCGTCGTTCGGTCTGCATCCAGGATCGAGTAAGGTGCGCAGCATGCTCCGCCCCTCCACCGCCTTGCTCGGGGCCAAGCCCGCGCATTCCATGATTGTGGGCGCCAGGTCGATGTGAGAGACGGGGTGTGGACAGACCGTCCCGGCCGGCGCAGTGCCGGGCCAGCGCACGATGAGTGGGATGCGGGCGATCTCGTCGTACATGGCCGGGCCCTTGTTGGAGATGCTGTGAGAGCCCAAGGCATCGCCATGGTCCGACGTATAGATCACCAGTGCGTCCGGAACGTAGGCCTGTACAGCCTGCAACACACGCCCGATCTCATCGTCTACAAAGGCATTGCACCCCAAATAGTCGGGGTAGCTGAGGACCAGGGCATCCTTGTCCTCGTACAGGCGCTCCCCCGCCCATGCTCGCTGGTGCGCGGGCTTGTCCTCCAGCCTGTCCCACACATTGCGCTTCTTGGGAAAGACATAGTCGCGGTACATCTCGGAGAAAGGCCGCGGGCAGACGTAGGGATGATGTGGCTCGTCGTAGGAGACAGTCAGGAAAAAGTCGGCGTCGCCATGACGCTGTAGGAAGTCGATCGCGCGGTCCGAGCAGCGGTGGGCATAGGTCATCTCCGCTTTCAGCTCCGGATCGCGGTTCCAGGCGGGGCTTCGAGATCGTCGACGAATCTCGGGCGGAAACTCCTCCAGATAACAGCGCATGTCGTACCAATAAGCGGCATCCCAACCATCAGGACAGCGTCCAAGCCCGAAATAGTCGCTGCCGTCCAGGTGCCACTTGCCGATGTAGGCCGTGTGCATTCCGTGGTCGCGCAAGCGCTGGCCGATGGTTTTGACGTTGTCTCCCAGGGCCAGGCAATTGGCCCAGCTCCCATTGCTGTGCGGCCACGTCCCGGTAAACAGCGCAGCCCGTGCCGGGCCGCAGACCGGCTGGCAGGTGTAGGCCCGGTCGAAGCGCACCCCCTCGCTGGCCAGCAGGTCCAGGTTGGGCGTATGCATGTCGGGATTGCCATAGCACCCCACCATGTCATAGCGCTGCGTGTCGGTCATGATGAACACGATCTGTCGAGCTCGTTCCATATCCTACCTCAGATAGAGTGCTCAGGAGTTAATAAATACTCATGGGATGCTTGCATGCAGGGCTCGGTTCAAGGTGAGCCTGGTCGCGACACCGGCCACCGGTTCAGTAGGTGCCGTGCTTGAGGATCAGCGAATGGACATAATCGTATGTCTCAATGGACACATCTGGCCCGATGGAGTGCGCCCCAATGACCAGGCCACCATCCTCACCCGCCTCTAACACGCGGCGCACGTGTATCTCCACCTCGGCGCGATCGCCTCGGGGCAGGATGTGCGCGTTGTCCAGTCCACCCAGCAGCGCCAAGCGATGGCCATATCTCTTGCGCAGAGCCGGCGCATCCATGCCCGCCTTGGGCTCCACGGGATGGATCCCCCCAATTCCCGCATCGATGAGCCCATCCAGGATGGCCTCGATGTTACCATCGCAATGGAGCAGGATGTGCCCGGCGCCCGCGGCGCGATACTGCTCGCACATCCAGCGATAGCAGGGGTAAAACACCCGCTCAAAGGTGCGGGGCGAGAACATGGGGCCGATATTCGCGCCCATGTCGTCGAAGAACCAGATGCCGGCCTCATAGGCATCGTAACGGCGCAGCGCTTCGAGGCCCACGGCAGTGATATGCCGGGTAACTTGCATGGCCAGCTCGTAGGCAAAGGCGGGATCCTCAGCCAGGTCGACGAGCCATTGCTCGGTGCCCCGCAGGTTGGAGGTGCGCAGGTAGGGGCCGCCCGTCTTGATGAACACGCAGCGCTTGCTCTGCAGCGCCCGCACCTCCGCCAGCGGCGCATAGCGTGCGTCGAGCAAGGGGGATTCGAAGGTGAGCTGGTCGAGCAATCGTTTCTCGGGGAGTGCTACGTCCAGGGTCTCATAGAACTTGGCCTCGTTCGAGACACGTTGCACCATGCCCCACCCGTCGCGGGTGATGGTGAAATCGGCGCGCTCCTCGAGCACAGACCTTTGCGACGGGAGAGGGGTCTCGTCGGGGATGACAATGGCCACATCCATGGCGTAGTGGTTGTCGATGTCATCCCCGGCGTTCCGCATGTGGGCGACGCGCCAGGTTTCCACGAACTCGGGCCAAAAGCTATCGTAGATCGGCACGCGATCGGGTCGCTGGAAATCCAGCGCACTGAGAACTCGCTTGTGAGCGCTCCACATCGTTTACACACTCCGGCGACTTTTTTGCCGCTTACGGCACGATCTCCGGCACAGCCTCACCAGGTGGCGGTGGCACCGTTTCCCGCGCCCGGGCCGCACCGTCAACCATCGGCTCGACCATGTCGGCCATGCCCAACTCCGCCATGTGCTCAGCAGTGGGCCATCCGGTCCGCGGGTCCCAGCCTTGCAGGCTATAATACTCGTCCATCACCGGCGTGAACTGCTCGCGATCGAGGGCGTAACGTTGGCCCAGCAAGGGATTCGTCCAGTTCTCCAGGTACTCGAACGAGGGCAGCACCAGCGATTCTTCCATGGCGCGGTCGCGGCCCCAGTGGCGGATGGCCACCGCGCGCTCCAGCGTGTACACCCGGTTGGCAGCGCGCTCGTATTCGGCCTGATCCCAGTCCACACCCGTGCCGGCCACAAAGAGATGCCGCTCCACAGAGGGCCCGTCGATCGTGCCGATACTGGGGCCTGTGATGCGACAGAACCGATCCTCCGCGTTCAGGCTATACTGCAAGGGAAAGATGAAATCGTCGGCGGGAAGGGTATCTTTCATAACCGAGTGCTTGGTGTGAAAGAACGCCGCCACAGCCTTGGCGCGGTAGCCGCTATGAGGATCCAGAGCATCAGGGTCGCCATAGCTCAGCCGGGCGATCTCGCGCATATGGTCCCAGGTCATGGGCCGCTCACCACCGCCACGGAAAAAGGGGCCAAAGAACATCGAGCCGTGCACGTAACCGTGGCCGCTGGGGATGGGATCGCGCGTGTCGGTCAGCCACTGCAGGGCGGGCACCAGCCAGAACGGGTAGACGATGGGATTGCCCCATGAAGCGTGACCATCCCAGTGTCCCGAGTAACCCCAGGCGGTGTAGTAGCGGCGTGCATACGGCTCCCCCAACTGCAACTGCCGGGAGGCAGCCCAGCCACCGTCGGCCAGGGCATCACCCAGGCCCTCGCGATAGGCCATGGCGTGCAAGAACTCGGCCCAGAACTCGGGTGAACGCCAATCCATGGCGTGGCCATTGAGCTCGCTGATCAGCCCCGCCTGCTGGCATGCCTCCAACCAGGGAACCATGCTGATGATGATATCCCATTGGTTTAGCCCATAGTTATTGGACAGCATATTCAGCTCGAACCCGGCGTGGGTGCCCAGTTCCCAGTCGAACACGGTAGACTTGAACGGACCGCTACCCTTGCTCCCCTGGAAAAGCGTCCCCACGCAGGCCCACTGCCCCTCGTACCTGCGTTCCTTATACACACAGCCGGGCATGTGGCGGTAATAAATGCCGCACGGGCTGGGACACGACTCGGTGCAGCTATAGACCCTTGCCTCACCGTTCCCTTCGCTGCCCAAGCGCTCGTTGAGCGCCTTGACCCCGTTGCGGTTGTCGCGCGGGCCGCGCGTCTCATTGGCGACGGCCTTGGTGATCTCGGCCAGGCGCTCACGATTGGCCAGCGACACCTGGCCTGTGCCTATCACGGTAATAGCTTTGAGTTTCTTGGCGCCCATCACCGCACCGAACCCGCCCATGCCGCAGGCGGAGGAGGTCGCCGTCTGGATGGTGGCGATGCGGCTGAGGCGCTCGCCGGCCGGGCCGATGGTGAGGGAGCGCGCGCCCTTGCCCTCGGCCCCTTCCAAGGCCTCGATCACTGCAATCGAATCTTGGCCCCACAGTTCCTCTGCCGATAGAATGCTCACCTCGTCGTCGCGGATGAGGATGCGCACGGGGGTCTCGCTGGCGCCCGTCACGACCAGCCCATCATAGCCGGCGCGCTTGAGCTCGCCACCGAAATGCCCCCCGATGTTCGAGCGCGTGAACCAGTGGTAGGGCCAGCCCTGTGGCGCAAAGGTGCAGATGTTGGTGCGCCCGGAATAGGGCGATAGAGTGCCGCTCAACACCCCAGGAAAGACCATCAGCGGGCACGCCGGGTCAAAGGGGTCGACCGGCTCGGGGTATTCGTCCCAGATGATCCTATTGGCCAGGCCTCTCCCCGCGAGGAAATCGGGGATGTAGGGCATGGTCTCCTGAGCGCGAATGCTCATGCTGCTCAGATCGATGCGCAGGATACGATTGGCCCAGCCGTTTGTGGGACAAAACCGCGGCAGATGGGCGACGATGGATTTCATTGCAGGCTCCTATGTGCGTGATGATACGAGCTCAGTTCTCCGGCACATACACGGCCGTTGACATATCTCCTACGAACTCGGGCAATCCCTGGTGGCCCAACACTTGGCGCACGGCGTGGGCCTCGCCGATATGGAACCAGTAATGGTGGATGTTGCGCCAGAGCATGGTACCCACGCTCTCATGCCACGGCTTGCCCTCCCATTCCAGGTGGGTCTGCAACACCTCGGTCGTCAGCGTATCCAGGTAGCGATCGGCGGTCTCGGTCACCGTCCGCCAAGTGGCCCACATCTCCGCCAGGGATGGCGTCGTGGCCGGCTGGCCGTAGCCCACCAACTCATACAGGCCCGGCGCCACGTTCTGCTTTTGGGCTCCCATCACCCAATAACCGTGCTCCTGGTTTGCCAGATGACCCACGATCCAACTGAGGCAGTTCATGGGCAGCACGCGGCGGCAGGCGTCCTCCTCAGAGACACCTTCCAGGCAACGCACCAACTCGCTACGAGTGAAGCGCAGCTGCACAACCAAGGGATGTGTCATTCTTATGCCTCCACAACTCGGGCGATGGCGGCCACATTGTCTCCCTGGTTTGTCACGCCGATGGCGCGGCGGCTCATAAGGATGCCCGAAGTGTGGGCGATGACCAACTCGGGCGGGCGGTCGCAGCGTTCGGGAAAGTGCACCTGGCCTATGGCTTTTCCCGCTTCGACCGCTTCGCCCACATCCAGAAAGCTCTCATAGATGCCATCCGCAGGAGAGGCCAGGTAATCGCGCGGGTCAGTGGCCGCTACCGTAGTGACCTCATAGGGCGGCAGGGCGATCTCGCCCTCCAGCATCCCCTGCTGGATCATCACATTGCGGATGCCTCGTTCGGCCACAGCCAGCACCCGGGGGTGGCATTCTCCGCCGCCGCCCATCTCCGTGGTCACGACGAGCTTGCCCATCTCTTCCGCCTGTACGGGCAGGAGCCCTTCGCCGGCGATCTCGATGCTGATAAACGCATAGCGCGCCCCCCATACCCTGGCTGCAGCGAGCATCCTGGCATACTGGGCATCGTCCGGCACGCGGTGCAACGTGGCGCAGGGGTAGAAGACCATCGAGCGACCACCACTGTGGATGTCCATCACGATATCGGCCAGGGGAAAGAGGGCGTTGGTCACATAGTGCGCGATCAGACTCGTGGTCGAGCCATTGTATTGCCCGGGAAAGGCGCGATTGAGGTTCACCCCATCGATGGGAGAGAGTCTCGTCCCTGCACGCACGGCGGGTAGGTTGAGTGCGGGGATGATGATAGCCCTCCCGTGTAGCTTCTCCGGCTGCAGCTCGCGCGCCAGCTTCATGAGAGCCACAGGGCCTTCGAGCTCGTCGCCGTGGGTGCCGCCCGATGCCACCAATGTGGGGCCATCCCCACCCACCACCACGGTGATGGGGATTTGTAGGCTGCCCCAGCCCGCCGTATTGTGCGACAAGGGCACGCGCAGGTACCCCGTCCGCTTGCCGGGCCTGTCAAACTCGATATCGCAGCTCACCTGTGTCTTGACAGTCATTTCTCTGCCTCCTTGCTATTACAAAGCGCTGGTCATTATGGTCTCAACGCGCTCTGGCGTCAATGCAGCGCAGCCGGTGACTATCCGCATCATCAGGGAAGACACGCTGTGGCGACCTGCTAAGGCGCCGGGGTACAAGTCGTAGCCGATGTTAGCCGTGGGCTGGGTCTTGCGCACACTCGTCTTCTCCTTCAGTTCCATCACTAAGGCGTACCCATATAATGTAATTACGTATATACGTAGTATCATAGTAGAGGAGGGCTAGCACGATGACGAGAGACTATGGCGCGGAGATCGACCAACTCAGGGCAGAGCTTCAAGCGCTGAAGCAGCAGAGAGCGGGGTCCCAGCGCCGAAGCGAGCGCACGGGCCGCGCGGGAATCGACCCGGATTTCCCCCAGGCTGTCAACACTGTCAGCTATTCAGGCTACTATGACAACGGTGCCTCAGAGGGCTCACAGTGGCAGGTTGTTGACAACGATATCGGCGCGATGTTGAGCATGGATGACGCCAGGACCACACGCATCCTGTCAGCCCTCGGCAACAGCGAGCGCTTCGCCATCCTGAAGCAGATCCTTCAGCAACCGATGACAGCCAACGAGTTGGTTGCTGCGCTGAACCTGGGCACTACAGGCAAGGCGTATCACCATCTGAACGCGCTGCTGGCGGCCGACTTTATCACCAACCTGAACGGCCGTTTCCACTTCCGGGGGTACAGAGTACAGGGTTTTGTTATGATACTGGCTGGCATCGGCGACCTGGTCGATGAGACCTTCTCAAAGGGCAACGTGGATGAGCTTTAGCTGGCCGGTTGACAGCGCCCCGAGTGGACAGGTAGACTGCGGGGCAATGCGAGAAAACCCTGCAGCAGCCATTCTGGGAGGTTCATCGTGCAATACTACAGGCCGGGCGGCCACTACTTTGTCGGCGATTGCATGCCCTTTTTCCACGAGGGCATCTTTCACCTCTACTACTTGCTCGACGAGAACCACCACCAGGCCAAAGGGGGCCTGGGCGCCCACCAGTGGGCCCACGCCAGCACCAGGGACCTGATACACTGGGATCACCACCCCCTGGCCATCGGCATCACCGAGGAGCGCGAGGGCTCCATCTGTACCGGGTCGACGTTCTACCACGACGGCACGTTCTACGGCTATTACGCCACGCGCATGCTCGACCGCACCCAGCACCTCAGCCTGGCCACCAGCAGCGATGGCATCCACTTTACGAAGCAACTGCCCAATCCTTTCGCTTCCCCGCCGCAGGGATATTCGCCTTACGACTACCGCGACCCCTGCGTCTTTCGTGACGAGGAGACCGGGCTTTTCCACCTACTGGTCACGGCCACGTTGGAGCCGTATGCGCTGCAGGGGCGAGGAGGTTGCCTGGCCCACCTGGTCTCGCCGGACCTGGCCACATGGCAAGTGCAGGGGCCATTCCTCATCCCCGGCTTCCGCGGCGCGCCCGAGTGCCCCGATTATTTCCATTGGCATGACTGGTACTATGTAGTCTTTAGCCATGCGGGAATCGCGCGCTATCGCATGTCTCGCCGGCCCTATGGACCCTGGTTGAGGCCCGCAGTGGATACCTTGGACGGCACCATGGCCCGCGTGCTCAAGACGGCTGCGTTCACCGGGGATCGGCGCATCGGCGTCGCTTTCTTGGGAACGCGCCAGGACGACCGTGACAGCGGGCGCATCCAGTACGCGGGGAATGCCGTCTTTCGCGAGGTGATCCAGCAGGCGGATGGCACCTTGCGCACCTGTTGGCCCGCGGAGATGGTGCCCTCGAGCGGGGCGCCCCTCACGCTGACCCCCGTCGCCTTGACCTCTCATGCCGAGGTCCGGCCTCAGAGCGTACACCTCGCTGCCGCGGAGGGTATGGAGGTGGCCCTGCTCGACGGCGTTCCGCGTGATGCCCATCTTGCGCTGCGGATCGCGCCCGGCCCTGGTGCAGCTGCCTATGGCCTGGGCCTGCGCGGCACGGGGGCGTTCGAGAGCGGTTATGACCTCTGCTTCCGACCTTACGAGCGGCGCGTCGAGTTGTTCGACGCATCTCTGGTGAGGGTGGAGGGCCTGGATCGGCCTTTTGACCTGGATATCATCCTGACGGGGGATATCATCGATGTCTCCATCGCCGGCCAGGCGACCATAGTCAATCGCTGCCCCGAGCTAAAAAGCGACCGGCTTTTCTTCTTTGCCCACAATGGCGACGTCACATTCGAGGACATCCAGGTTAGACCGCTGCTGCATCACCCGTAAGATGTTTGAGACAAGGAGAATAGGACAAGGCGGCGCCCGGCGTGGACGCCGCCCAAGTGTGCCGCTGGCAGAAAAGGCCGTCAGTCGTGATTGCGGCCAAGCAATAGTGACACCGTCTCCACCGCCGTGGCAATGGCCAGCCCCAGCATAGCCGCCAGGAAGGCGATCTTGAGAGCCTGTTCCATGGGGTACAACTCAAACTGGAATGGAAAGATCCGGTACATGGCCCACATCACACGAAAGCTCAACACGTTGAGGCCGATCTGCACCAGGCGCCGAAACCAGCGCCCATCGTAGAACAGCCACATGGCGTTGGCAGCCATGGTGGCCCAGATCGAGAGGTCCACGAAGGGCAGGACTGCATTCCAATCTTTTGTCAGAAAGGGCACACCCCAACGCAGCAGGTTGTGGAACGCCCACAACACCACGAGGTTGGCGATGATAGCCGCCACATAGCCCACCTGGCGGCCCGACTGAGCATGGTCATGCTCCATAGGGCGCGGCTCGCTCGGACGCGGCTCGCTGCGCGGTGGCCTATCATCGGCTGCAAACGGCTCGTCTAGGCGCTTGGTTTCTTCTGACATGGTACTCCTTTGCTGCGGGCCAGATGGTCAACGCATGGTGCCATCATGGGTCAAATACCATTCTAGCACCCTTGGAATAGCTCGACATCGCCCAAGGGGTGTATAGGCGCTTGGTCTATCGCTCAGTATCCGCCCTGGCCAGCTGGCCAGGGCCTACAAGCAGCCTTGGGCGCACACCTGCGCTTTGATCGTCTCGAGAGATGGCTCCAGCAATACTCGGCCCATCGCCTGGCACAGGAGCTGGGCGCTCCACTTGACGGCCGCTCCCGTTACCAGGCACACGGTCGTTTCCTCCGCAAGCACCGCGCCAGCAGCCACCGCCGCTTTGAGGCCCGCCACCGAGCTGCAGGAGGCCGTCTCCAAGAGCAGGCCGTTGGCCGCCAATTGCCTCTGGGCGGCCAGGATCTCTTCATCGCTGACCGTGACCACGTCCCCACCGGAGGCGCACACCGCCTCCAGGGCGCATTTGCCGCTGGTATCATCGCCGATGGAGATGGCCACCGTGGATGGGTGAGGCAGCACAGGCACCTCATCCATCCGCTCGCGCAGGGCCAGGGCCAGCGGCGCTGCCCCACTCGCTTGGCAGCCGATGATGCGGGGCAGGCGATCTGCCAGCCCCAGCTCCTTGAGCTCGCGAAAGCCCTTGAATATGCCATAGAGCAGATCGCCCGAGGCCGCAGGGATCAGCACGGCATCCGGCAGCCCGTGCAATGTCTCATAGATCTCGAAAGCGATCGTTTTGCATCCTTCCACGCCATAAGGGTTCGGGCCATCCGAGTCGGCCATGCTGGTCGCCGGGAACCAGCCTTGCTCCTGGACCAAGTACTTGACGATCTCTTCTCGCCGCTCCGAGACGATGGCCGTCCCGCCCAGAGCAGCGATCATCGCGCGATGGATGATGTCCGAATGGGGTGAGCACAGGGCGACGGCCGGTATCCCTGCTCGCGCGCTGTAAGCGACCATCGATGCGCCGTGGTTGCCCGTGGTGCTAGCCACAATACCGCGGGCGCCCAAGGCGTGGGCCATGGTGATGCTCACCGTGTTGACGCGATCTTTCGAACACCACGTGGGGTTGGCGGTCTCGTTCTTCAGGTAGACCTTGTCCAGGCCAACGAACTGGCCCAGCCAGGGCGCCGCCACCAGCGGCGTGCCGCCCTCGCCCAAGGTGATGGGTTGAGCCCCTTCCGGCAAAGGCAATAGAGCCTCAAAGCGCCACAGAGAGCGGCGCTCGGGATGGGACAACGCCTCCTGCAGCCGGCGCCTGGTCTCTCCGTCATAGGCGTAGGTCACTTCCATGATGCCAAACTGACCTCGCTGGGCGCAGGCGGGACAGCCCACGGGGTAGCACCCCCATCCATAGCGCGAACCACATTCGCGGCAGTTTAGTCTCACCGACTGTTCTCCTCTCCGCACAAGGTCGGGTTCACCGGGATGATCCCGTCAAAAGCTCGCGTGCACAGGGGTCATTGTCTCGCAACGCAAGTGCGGCATCCTGCCCACCTCCTACGCGCTAACGCTTCGCCTCTGGCACGCGCGGGGCCAGTGTAAGGCAGCCTCCAGCGCTCTGTCAAGGAACCTCTCAGGCCCCCACGCAGTGCTAGAAGCCTGGGGGAGGGGCGGCGCGCGCAACCGCCGCCGCCCTGTGGGGTTTACCTTGCGATGCCTGCAAAGCTATCTGAGGAGGACTGTCATGGAGCAAACACGGCCCAAGGGGCTCTATTTCGAGGAATTCACGGTCGGCCAAGAGGTGGAGAGCGCCACGCGCACCATCACCGAGACGGATGTGGTGCTTTTTGCCGGGCTGACGGGAGATTATAACCTGATCCACACCGATGCCGAGTTCGCCAAGAGCACTCCTGTGGGCCAGCGCGTGGCGCATGGTCTCCTGGGCCTGTCCATCGCCTCCGGCCTGGCTACGCGCATCGGCTTTATGGAGGGCACGATCCTGGCCTTTCTGGGCTTGACCTGGAAATTCAAGGGCACTATACTCTTTGGTGACACCATCCGCATGCGCGGCAAGGTGACCAAAGCGCGGGCCATGCCCTCGATGGGCGGTGGCATGGTGGTCTTGGAGATCAGCGTGCTCAACCAGCAGGGCAAGGTCGTTCAGGAAGGGGAATGGTCCCTGCTAGTCCTGGGACGGCCGCAGGCCTGATAGTCCGGACTGTTGTCGTGGTTCCTGGCTAATTTAGGCTGATGCCAAAACATGAGTCTGGCGGACGTACTCGCCAGACTCTTTGGCCGCACCTGTAGGGAACCAACCGCTCGCCGTGCACGTCCACTCTTTAGCTGCCTCAACATCTCCCGTAGAGAGGTGCCCATGCTCAAGCAACTATCCGTCATCGAGACCATTCTACGCAACCGCTACCACTTTTTCACCGAGATTCGCGACAATGTGGACCTGCGCGGCAAGGTGCGCGCCCTGCTCATCACCAGCGCGGTGTTCCTGGCGCTCTATGGCGCGGTGATGGGCTCGTCGCACTCGGTCTGGCAGGTGCTCAGCTCGGCGGTCAAGCTGCCGCTGTTGTTCCTGGCCACTCTGGCGGTATGCGCGCCCACACTCTACTTTCTCAACGTCCTCTACGGCTCGCCCCAGACCCTCACGCAGTCCATCACCCTCATCTTGACGACCATCGCTGTCACGGCCGTCCTGCTGGTCGCCTTTGCACCCATCGTGCTCTTTTTCCTGTTGAGTACCGCACAATATCAGTTCTTCAAGCTTCTCAACGTGGCGGTCTTCGCCCTCAGCGGCATCGTGGGCGTATCCTTCCTCTCCCAGGGGATGCGCCTGCTGGCGGCCGACGCACACGAAGGCGAGGGCGCCCGCCGCCGCCTGATGCGCGTCTGGATACTGATCTATGCCTTTGTGGGCAGCCAGATGGCCTGGACGCTGCGGCCCTTTGTGGGCGCGCCCACCATGGAATTTGAGCTCTTTCGCCAGCTCGGCGGCAACTTCTACACCAATATCTTTGCCAGCCTGGGTGAGATCCTGGGCTTTTTCAGCGTGCGATAGGACAGACGGAAATGGGGAAAACACGAGGAACCCGAGCTGATCTTCGGAGGCGACCATGACCGAGAACACCCCGCTCGAGCGACGCCAGGCGCGCGACGAGATGTTGGATGCCTTGCTGGACGCCCTGGAGGAGCGGCGCGCCACCCGCGTGGCTGCCGAACGGCGCGTGGCATCGCCCCCGCCCGTGCCGCCCAGGCCGGCCGAGAGGACCATGCCGAACTCGCGCGTGCGTTCCACGACGGTCATGGCAAAGGCGTTGTAGATCAAAAAGGCGCCGACGAAAAGGGCGATGCCGCTCAGAAAGTTGAGGCCGATCTGGTAGCTGCCCAACATCTGCGACATGCGTTGTCCCTGGGCGGCGGGATAGATCACCGAATAGCGATTGCCCAGGCGCGCCTGCAGGTCCGTCTTGAGACGGGCCAGACCCTCGACGCTCTGCAGCGCCGGTACGGCCACCAGGTCCACCTGATCCAGGTTCGCCGAGCGGTTGAAAAGGTCCTGGGCCGTCGCCAGGGGCAGCACACCAAAGGCGCCATTGTTGGTCTTGCCCGGCCCCTCCTTGGCCAAGAGGCCCACCACCGTGAGGCGCTGCACACCGTTGGGCGTCATCAGGCTGACTCGCTGCCCGAGGCGAATCTCCTTG
>CAYQDH010000033.1:0-6333 GCA_964416075.1 uncultured Anaerolineales bacterium
TACGGCCCTGTGATGGTTAGTGCGAACTCGGACGCATCCCAGGGCGATGCGCCTTTGGTTCAGGATCAGCCGGCCTTCCAGGCCTGGAGCTGCTTGGTCACTTCGGCCTGCACCTTCTCGGCGCCAGCATCCTTGAGCTTCTGGATGCGATCGGGCTCGACCTTGTCATAGTCCATGATGCCAAAGTTCATATCGGTGAACTCTTTGGCAGCCGCGGCGATGGCAGCAAGCTCGTTCTTGATCGGCTCACGGTCCAGGACAAAGCCCAGCAACACCGAGGGCACGGAGGAATCGTTGATCTTGCGCGTCTCTTCCCAGGCGCCCACTTGCTCCTCGAACACATAGTAGGCGTTGAACTGGCAGCCATAGGCCCAGTCGATGTTGGGGTTGTAGGGGCTGTTCTTCTGATCGACGCCCTCGGGGAACCCGATAACTTCCTTATCCTTGTTCTTCCACACCCAGTGCGTGCCCTCGATACCCTTGCAGAGCATGTTGTAGAAGACTTTGTCGGTGTTCACGATCTCCAGGTACTTGACCGAGGCTTCCAGGCTCTGGGTATTCTTGTTCACCGCGGTCATGGTGGAGATGATGTTCCCCGTGGTGAGCACTGTGGGGCTCTCGATGATCTTTTGCACCACGTCCAGGCCGCGCTGGGTCTTGACCTCAAAGGGTCCTCCCGGCTTGGCGCGATGGAACATCCAGGCGTACTTGCCAGCGCGAATGTTCTGCTCGGCTTCTCCTCCCGGCGGCTGCTCCTTGGGGAAGAACCCTTTCTGGTACCACTTTTTCGTCAGGCTCATGGCGCGCTTCCACTGGGGATGATCCCAGCTATGGATGACCTTCAAGTCCGCATCGTTGTAATCAACCAGGCCATAACCCGGGTCATCCACGCCAAAAAGGGCAGTCCACCAGATATTGCCCCCGGCCCAGTAGGGCACGCGCGCGCCCCCCTCGCCGGCGACGATCTTGTCCTGCCACTCCTCCATGTCCTCGGGCTTGGTCACCTTGGTGAGGTCCAGGCCATACTTTTCCACCATGTCCGTCTGGCAGATGGGCCCAATGGCGCCGGGGAGGATCTGCTCGTTGACGCCGGCATAGATCTTGCCCCCGACCTTGGGCGCGAGCCACACGGAGGGGTTCAGTTGGGCATAGTACTTGGGCGCGAACTGGGGCAGGGCGTCGGTCAGGTCGGCGTAGACGCCGTTGCGCACCGCGTCGATGTAGATGTTCGCCCAGCTGGAGCAGAAGCACAGGTCGTACGGCTCGCCCGCGGCGTCCTTGAGCTTCATCTTTTCCGTCAGCGCACCAAATTCGATGGTGGTAAGCTCGATGGTGGCGTTGATGCGCTCCTTCAAGTAGGTGCTCATCGCCTCGTTGACCAACGGCAGATCCTTTTGGGGGTTGCCGCCGCAAAAGTACGACAACTTGACGGTCTCGGCTGCAGCCGGGACAGCGGTGGCCTCGGCCTTTGGGGCGGTCGTTGCTGCCGGAGCCGCGGTGGCCTGGGCTGCGGGGGCAGCGGTGGGCGCAGCCTTGGGGGCGCAAGCGCCCAGCACCACAGTGATACCCGCTGCGCCGGTTACGGCCAGAAATTGGCGCCGAGTCAGATTCTTGGACTGCATCTTTTCTCTCCTGTCTTGGATAAACATTGGCTGTGTAACACATCACTTACAAAGCATCTAGTGATAAGACCGGCGAATCCCCGCGCATCACCCCCTTCCTGTACAAGCACGGCATGTGCATGACGTGCGATTATCTCCTCGGGGGCCCGGCCAACCCGCGGCTGGCCAGGCTATCATCTTAGCCCTTGATAGACCCCAGGCGAATACCACGAATAAAGTACTTTTGCACGAACAAGTAGCCAAAGGCGATAGGGCCCATCGCCAACACGGCCATGGCCATGCGCAGCGGCAACACCGGGATCATCATCACCGCCGATCCGGCGGTCGCTGCCTGCGCCTGCTGAGCCTTCATCAGGAATTCGGAGCGCACCAGCACCACATAGAGCAGGTACTGGATCGGATAGAGCGTCGACGTCTCGATGTACAGCAGCGCGGCATAAAAGTCGTTCCAGTAGGCCAGCATGGTAAAGAGCCCGATGGTGGCCAGCCCGGGCGTGGTGAGGGGTAAGGCGATCTGGAAAAAGGTGCGCCATTCCCCCGCGCCATCGATGCGCGCGGCATCCAGTAGCTCGTCCGGGATATCCTGGAAAAAGGTCCGCAGTACCAGCACGTTCCAGCCGCTCACCAGGCCGGGCAGGATCAGCACCCACAGCGTGTCGCGCAGCTGCAGGTAGCGGGTGATCAGGATGTAGGAGGGTACCAGGCCGCCGCTGAAGAGCATGGTGAAAAAGATGTAAAAGGCGATAGGCTGGCGGAGCTGGAAACGCTTGCGCGACAGGGCGTAGGCCATGAGCGACATCACCAACATGCTCAGGACGGTGCCCACGATCGTGATCAGGACGGACACGCCGTAGGAGCGTAGCACCACGGCCGTATCGGAAAAGATGAACTGATAGGCGCTCAGGCTGATCTCTTTGGGGAGGAGAGTATAGCCATATTCCGAGAGCGCACTCTCTGATGAGAAAGAGGCAGAGATAACAATCATGAAAGGCACCAAGCAAGCGACGCTAAAGAGAAACAGCACCAGGTTGATTGCTATCTTGCTGATGATCCCTGCGATGACATAGTAACGTCCCTCATGGGGGATGGTTCGCGTACGAGTGGCCATGTGTTTTTGGTCTCCCCTAATGGTGATCTACACCGTCTAGAATAGCGCCCGGTCCGGATCGACCCTGCGCACGGCCCAGTTGGATAGCAGCACCAGGACGAATCCCACGACAGACTGGTAGACGCCCGCCGCTGCCGACATGCCGATATCGCCGGCCTGCACCAGGGAGCGGTAGACAAAGGTATCGATCACATCGGTGGTGGGGTAAAGGGAGGATCGATCCAGGGTGACGTTGTAAAAGAGGCCAAAGTTGGCCCGAAACATGCTGCCCATGGAGAGCAGCAACTGGATCATGATGATCGGCACCAACATGGGCAGGGTGATATGCCATATCTGGCGCAACTTGCTGGCGCCGTCGATCTTGGCCGCCTCGTAATACTCGGGGCTGATGCCCAGCATCACGGCCAGGTAGAGGATGCTGCCATAGCCCGTGCCCTTCCAGATATTGACGATGCCAAGAATGTAGGGCCAATACTGGGGCTTGCTGTACCAGCCGATGGTCTCTTTCCCCATGTTCTGCAGGATGCGGTTGATCACCCCATTATCCAGGTTGAGAAAGGCGTACACAAAATAGCTCACGATAATGTAAGAGATAAAGTGCGGCAGGAACATCGCCGACTGATAGAACCTGGAGCGCAACTTGCCGTGTACCTCGTTCATCAGCAGGGCGATGAGCAGAGAGGCCGTCATCCCGGTGATCATGAACAAAAAGTGATAGCCCACCGTGTTACGGGTGATGCGCGCCGCCGCTGCAGAAGAAAAGAGGTACTTGAAGTTGTAAAAGCCGATCCACTTGCTGCCCAGAATCCCCTGGTCAAAGCGGTACTCTTTGAAGGCGATGATGATGCCGAACATGGGCAGGTAGGCAAAGATAAATAACACCAGAACGCCAGGCAGGGCCATCAGCAGGGGAGCGCCGTTATCGCGAATCCAAACAGAAAAGCTTTTCCGTGGAGCTACAACCTGGCCGGCGCGCAACACATCAGAAGAGGGGTGAGCGCTGGGGTTCGATGACATCGCCATCCTTTCAGGGCCCTGGGCCGGGCGCTAGGCAGAATACTATGATCAAGTGGAGATAGATTATAAAAAACAGATTAAAAAGCTAAATAAAACACTCTCGGAATACTGGTCCAGTGTAGCCCAAAGCAGAGAGCTTGTCAAACCCCTTTTAGCCAGGGTTGGTCAAGATCTAGGTGCTGCGCCCGCTAGTCTGGCGCTTGCCAAGAATTTGGTTGTTACTTATACTATCGTCATCGTAAAGTTGTGCATGAGTCAGTTCTTAATCATTACGAAGGAGATTGAGAATGCCGAGCATCAAGGGTACCAAGACGGAAAAGAACGTACTGGCCGCGTTTGCTGGTGAATCTCAGGCCCGCAACCGCTATACCTATTTCGCTTCTCAAGCCAAGAAAGAAGGGTTCGAGCAGATCGCCGCGATCTTTGCCGATACTGCCGACAACGAAAAAGAGCATGCCAAGATGTTCTTTGGCCTCCTCGAGGGCGGCGATGTCGAGATCGTGGCCGCCTATCCTGCGGGCGTGATTGGCGATACCGCAGCCAACCTCGCAGCCTCCGCGGCTGGCGAGCGCTTTGAGTGGACCACCCTGTATAAGGACTTTGCCCAGGTGGCCAAGGATGAGGGCTTGACGAACGTCTACGTCGTGTTCAAAGAGATCTCTGAGGTCGAAGAGGGGCACGAGGCGCGCTACAACAAGCTGCTGGACAACGTCAAGAACGACAAGGTCTTCAAGAAGGACGAATCCGTCAAGTGGCGCTGCCGCAACTGTGGCTACATCCACGAGGGCAAGTCCGCCCCCAAGACATGCCCGGCCTGCAAGCATCCGCAAGCCTATTACGAAGTGGCGGCCGAGAACTACTAGACCCTGGAAAGCGGCATGGACGCGGGTGGGGTACCCACCTGACGCGCCTACAGAAGAGAGAACGGGGACGATGTCGTGTGATCGTCCCCGTTTTATTACCTCAGCGCCCTCTCGATGGTCAAGCAAAATCTATGGCGCATCCTTACGGCAACCATCCGGGTTCCCTTGCGTGCTTTAGTATGACGCTCCCTTGGCACGCCTCGAGAGCAGCCATAACCCCGCCTGCGCTGTTCTGCAACCTTGCTTGGTGCCTGGTCTCAGGGCGACTATACTAGGCCGCATGCGGAGGTGACGACAACGATGCCAGATGATGCAGCAGAGATCCACTGGGCGCCCCGCGTGCGGCAACAGGATATCCGTCGCCTGTACGAGACCGACGCGCAGGGCATCTACGACGACGAGCTGATCGACGAGGTCGGTTGGGCGCTCCATGCGCGCTGCCAGAGCTTTGTCGTGGCCGTCGAGGCCAGCCAGGGGCGGGCCCAGTGCCCCCGTTGTGGCCAGGTGATCGTCCACCAGCACGACAAGGAAGAGTTGCTTCGCTGCCCCGCTTGCGGCTGGCAAACCACCTGGGGCGCCTATTTCAAGACCTTCCAGCACAAACAGCTCAGCGGCGCCGAGCCGGTGTTGGCCCTCTTTCGCGACTATATGGAGCGCTTCTCCAGATCGACTCGCCCGCAGGACAAGATGGTACTCATCGACGGGCTGATCCACGGCTTTCACCAGAGCCTGCGCGGCGATCCCACGCGCACCACCGCCGTGAACCTCATCGAGGGCCGCTACCCCGAGGTGGTGGCCTTTCTCGACAAGTTGACCTACGGCGACCGTAGCACGCCCGGCACCCAGGAGACGCATGCCGCCTGGCGGGCCAAGATCGCGCGCACAGCGGAAGAGTGGAACAGCGACAAGTTACGCAAGATTATCAACGAGCGCGAGTAAAAGCTAGGGCGGCGATCCCCAGGATCGGTGCTCGGCGCCCCGGGCTACCAGGAGGCCACCATGCACATTCAACCCGTCGAGAGCAAGGCCGACCTGCGGCGCTTTGTGGATCTACCCTACCGGCACTATCGCCGCGATCCCGTGTGGGTGCCGCCGCTGCGCAGCGAGCAAAGGGCGCAGTTCGACCCGCGCCGCAACCCCATGTTGACGCATTGCACCTACCGTCTTTTCTTGCTCCGCGATGGGCGCGACGTGGTAGGTCGCATCTCCGCCTTTACCGATAGCCTGGCCCTGCAGCACTGGGGCCAAGAGATCGGCCTCTTTGGCTCCTACGAGTGTGTAGAGGACAAAACGGGCTCGCGCCTCTTGCTCGACGCCGCGTGCAACTGGCTGCGCGAGCGCGGCATGACGGCCCTGCGCGGGCCGTGGAGCTTTGCCTCGCAGGAGTGGGGTTCGGTGGTCGAGGGGTTCGAGCTCCCTCCGGTGCTCATGGCTCCCCATAATCCGTCCTACTACAACCAGCAGCTCGAGGCCTACGGATTGTGCAAAGCCAAGGACCTGTTGGTTTACTGCGCCGATTTCGAGGAGGGGTACGAGATTCCGTCCCGCTACCTAACCCTCACCGACCGGGTGGCCCAGCGCTATGGGGTGGTGGTGCGCCAGGCGCGCATGGATCGCCTGCCGGAAGAAGTGGCCACTATCTTGGACCTATCCAATCGATCCATCGGCGACAACTGGGGCTACTATCCCGTGACGCCCGAGGAGACTCGCGCTCTGGCTCGCG
>CAYQDH010000033.1:6343-10012 GCA_964416075.1 uncultured Anaerolineales bacterium
CCACGACTTACGGCAGATTCTGGACCCCCGCGCGGCGCTCATCGCCGAGGGGCGCGATGGACAGCCCGTGGGCTTTGCCTTGGCCCTGCCCGATATCAATGTGTTGCTGCGGGGGTTGAATGGGCGGCTCTTTCCCCTGGGCTGGTACAAGCTGCTGCGCGGGATGCCCCGGCTTCGCCAGTATCGCATGTGGGCCTTGGGCGTGGCCCCCGAGTACCAGAGCCTGGGGGTGGATGCGCTGCTCTACCGCAAGCTGTACGAGGGCTTGGCGGCGCTCCGGCCGCGCATCGAGATCAACTATGTGCTGGAAGATAACGTGCGCATGAACAACGCCCTGCACAATCTGGGCGCCAGGCCCTTGCGCCGCTACCGCGTGTACGAGATGGCGCTTTAGCGGCCCTCTCGTTCTAGCTTGCCCTCTCCCGGCTGGAACGGTACATCCGGGCCACATCTTCCGCCGTGGCGCCCAGGACCAGGTAACGCACCAAGCACCAGGTATCGAGCAGAGATTGACGGAGCGGACCGCGCTCCAGAAACCTGCGGCTGGAGGTGACCACTCGCAAGGGCAGGCGCACCAAGCGCCCAGCGCGATGCATCGCCCTGGCCATCTCCACATCCTCCAAAAGGGGTTGTTCGCGAAAACCACCCACGCGCTCGAAGGTGGCGCGCGCCATGAACTGGGCAGCGTCGCCGTACAGGATGCGCCAATCCGCAGGATGGGGAACCGCGTTGAGCATGGGCAAGATCATGCCCCGTGCGGGCCGGAGCAGGGGCCGGAAGGCGCCGCCGGCCACGCCGGGGCGCTGCAAAGCACCCAGGACCGCCTCGCGCCAGCCCCAAGGGAGCTGCGAGTCGGCGTGGCAAAAGAGGAGCACCTGGCCAACAGCCAACCGCGCGCCGTAGTTCATCTGCGCCGCTCGCCCCCGCGAGGCAACGGCCACAGTGACGTCGGCGGGGACCAGGTCGGGCGTGCCATCCGTGCTCCCACCATCGACGACGATGATCTCCACCTCGTCGGCGGCATAGCCCCGGCGCGCGGCCGCGATGGTCTCCAGAATCTGTTGCGCCTCGTTCAGCGCGGGGATGATCACCGATACTAGCAGCCCGGCCACGTCTCGCCCCTACCAGTCGCGCACCGAGCCATCCAGCGCCACCAGCTTGGGGTTGCGTCCCGGGGTGGCCGAGCGCGACGCCGCCAGCGACTCATCGAGCTGGATCCCCAGCCCCGGGCCTTCCGGTGGGTAAGCATAGCCCTTTTCCACCCGCGGGTATGGCCATACGACGTCGGTGGGGCCATCGCCGTTGACCCAGGGCGCTTCCAGCAGCACCACATTGGGGATGGATAGCGCCGCATGCATGCTGGCCGCCGTGCCCAGCGGCCCGGCATTGTTGTGCAGGATCAGGTTGGTATAGTAGGTCTCGGCCAGGGCGGCGATCTTGCGCATCTCGCTGATCCCGCCGCAGTGGCAAATATCCGGGCGCAGGTAGGTGGCCCAGCCATTCACCACCAGCTCGCGAAACTCCCATTTGCTATGGCCGCGCTCCCCGATAGCCAACGGTATGGCCGTGTACTGCTTGACCTGGGCCATGGCTTGCGGGTTCTCGTGACGCACGGGGTCCTCGATGAGAAAGGGGTGATAGGGCTCCACGCGCCGGGCCAGCTCGATGGCCCATTCCGGATCATAGCGCCCGTGGCACTCGACGATGATATCGATATCGTCGCCCACGGCGCGGCGGATGGCCTCCAGATACTCGACCTGCTGCTTGACCGCCAGGGCATGGTCGTGCAGCTCGATATCATCATAGGTGTGGAAGCCGCGGTAGCGAATGGCAGTGATCCCCTTGGCCACGCGGCGGCGCGCCTGCTCGGCGATCTCATCGGCGCTGCGCCCGGTGACATGGCCATACAGGCGCACCTTGTCGCGAGCCAGCCCTCCCAACAGCTGGTAGACCGGCGATCCCAGTTGCTTGCCTTTAATATCCCAGAGGGCCATATCGATGCCGCTGATGGCCGAGCTGGGCACCGGCCCACCCCGCATAAAAGGCCGGCGAAAGCACGATTGCCACAGGTGCTCGATGCGCTGCGGATCCTCACCGATGAGATAAGGCCGCAAATCCTGCAACATGCCATAGACCGCATGCGGCATAAAATGGTTGGTGGCTTCGCCATAGCCCACCAGGCCCTCGTCCGTCTCGATCTTGACAAAGACGGCCACACTATGCACATCCATGGTCAGGTAGGGGGTCACTGCGGTGATCTTCATGATGGCTCCTCGGCGATTATTCGCCCGGCGATTCCTCGCCCAGCGGTTACGCACTTGTGACTGATCGCATCGGTTCGGGCGGATGAGCGGATCATAGCATGGCCAGGAGGTGAGGGCAAGCTCAAAGAACCACCATAGGGCAAAAACTCTTTGACAGTGGTTAGCGAATGGTGGTAACATCTTGCGCAGGAGGGTGATCTATGGTACACAAGGCCGCGGTCACCAGTGGCCATCTGCTGGTGGTGGATGACAACAAGGTCAATCGCCTCTTGTTGGGGCGCGGCCTGGAGCAGCAGGGCCACACGGTAACCTTGGCAGAGAATGGCCGCCAGGCGCTGGAGATGCTGCGTGCAAGCCCTTACGACCTGATGTTGCTCGACATCCAGATGCCCGAACTGGATGGCTACCAGGTTTTGGAGCAGCTCGGCGCCGACCTGCATCTGCGCGATATACCAGTGATCATGACGTCGTCGTTGGATGAGCTAGATAGTGTGGTCAAGTGCATCGAGCTGGGCGCCGAGGACTATCTCACCAAGCCGGTGAACCCCGTCTTGCTCAGGGCGCGCGTCAATGCCAGCCTGGAGAAGAAACGCCTGCGCGATCAACAACGTGAGCTGATCCGCAAGTTCGCCACGGCTGAGGTGGCCGAGGACATGGAAGCCTCCGGCTTTGCCTTGGGCGGCAAGTATGTCGAGGCCACGACCATGTTCTCCGATATTCGCTCCTTTACCACTATTGCTGAATCCCAATCGCCTGCCGACACCATCGAGCTGCTCAACGACTATTACACCTTGATGTTCGATGCCATCAGCGGTCATGGCGGCGTGGTCAACCAGATGATCGGCGACGGGCTGATGGCCATCTTTGGGGCGCCCTTACCCTTGGAGAACCGCTGCGAACGGGCCGTGCGCGCCGCCTTGGAGATGATCGACCTAATCTACCTGTTCAGCCAGGAGCAGGCCGCTCGGGGCAAGGCGCAGATTCGCATCGGCATCGGCATCGGCTCCGGCCAGGTGATCGCCGGTTACACCGGCACCGTGCGCCGCGTCACCTATACCTGCGTGGGCGATGCCGTCAACGTGGCCGCCCGTTTGCAAGAGCACACCAAAGTCCTGGGCGAGCCGATCCTCATCGATGCGGCTACCCGCCAGGGCCTCAGCAGTGCCACCCGCACCATAGCTCACGGGCCCGTGGAGGTCAAAGGTAAGATCCACGAGGTGCAGGTCTATTCCGTGCCCGTGGAATCGACTCGTTCGTAGCAAGCCCCGTCAGGGGCGCCAGGTTTGCTCCGTGCCCATGGACGTGTGCCTGAAAATGAGTGAGGAGTGACCCGTGACGAACACCGAGATCATCGACCCCGCCCCTCTGAATGAGTTGAAAGAGATCATGGGGGCTGAATTCATCG
>CAYQDH010000033.1:10022-20534 GCA_964416075.1 uncultured Anaerolineales bacterium
AAGGAGCGCCCCGTGAACGCAGAACCGATCCTGGACATGGCCACCATCGCCGAGTTGCGCGCCGCCACCGGCGACGAGTTTCTCGGTGAACTCATTGACACCTATTGCCAGGAGACGCCGCAACTCATCGCTGCCCTGCAGCAGGCCCTGGCCCAGGGGGACGCGCCCGCCTTTCAGCGCGCCGCGCACTCGATCAAGTCGGCCAGCGCCAGCCTGGGCGCCATGGGGTTTTCCGCATCGGCCCGCGAGTTGGAGATGGTCGGGCGCAGCGGCGACCTCGAGGGCGCCGCGCCCGCGGTGGGGCGCTTTGTAGCCGACTATGAGCGGGTGCAGAGCCGCCTACAAGAATTGCGCGGCGAGGGCTGAGGGGTATGGATGCCAGGATCGAGACGCTCATGCAGGTGCCGCTCTTTGCCTCGCTGCCACGCAGCGAGATCGAGCATTTGGCGGCAACGCTGCAACCGCGCGCCTATCCCCCAGGGGCTATCCTGCTCGGGGAGGGGCAGGTCGACGACTATTTCTGTATCATCCTCGAGGGCCAGGTAGAGGTCATCAAGGCCTTGGACACCGCGGACGAGCGCCAATTGGCCGTATGCCAGCCGGGCGCCGTGCTGGGAGAGATGAGCCTGTTCACCGAAGATGGAAGCCACACCGCCAGTGTGCGCGCCCAGACGCCGGTGCAGCTGCTGGAGATGACACGCACGAACCTGGAGACGCTGCTGCATCGCCAGCCCGGTCTAGTCTACAACATGGTGCGCCTATTGAGCAGGCGACTGGCGGAATCGGAGCATGTCACCCTCCTGGACCTGCGCGAAAAGAATCGCCAGCTGACCCAGGCCTACCAGGAGTTGCAGGCTGCCCAGGCCCAGATCGTGGAGAAGGAAAGGCTGGAGCGGGAACTGGAGATCGCCCGCAACATCCAGCGCAGCGTCTTGCCCCAAGTGTTGCCCCAGCCTCCCGGCTATGACCTGGGCGCCCTGATGGTCCCCGCGCGGGCGGTAGGAGGCGATTTCTACGATGTGATTCCGCTGGGAGAAGAACGCTGGGGTATCCTGGTGGGGGATGTCTGCGACAAGGGCGTCCCGGCGGCCCTTTTTATGACCCTCTCCTACAGCCTGCTCCGCGCGGAGGCGGGGCGTCATGCCTCGCCCGGCGAAACGCTGCGCGCGGTCAACCGCCACCTCATGGGCATCAACACCTCGCAGATGTTCGTCACCCTGCTCTACGGCGTGGTGGATTGCGCGGCGGGCCGCCTGTCCTATGCTCGCGCCGGCCATCCCCAGCCCTTGCTCCTGGATGGTTCGGGACAGTTGGTGCAGATCCCGCGAGCACCCGGCCAGATGCTAGGGTGGTTCGACGAGCCCCTGCTGGATGAGCAGAGCTTCGACTTTCCCCCAGGCGGCCTGCTGCTGGTCTTTAGCGACGGCCTGAGCGAGGCTACGGATGCCCAGGGCTTGGAGTTGGATACGGAACGTGTGGCCCAGCTCCTCAGCGCCTATGGCGCCGCTACCGCCCAACAAGTCTGTGACCGACTCTGGGGAGAGGTGCAAGCCTGGACGGGCGAGGCAGGCCCGCAGGACGACTTCACCCTGCTGGCGATCAAGGCCGTGCTCTGAGCTTGCGCGGCCAACACGCACCTCCAGAAATAGATATTGAACGGTCAGGCCTTTCATAAAGAGTTGGTTGAGACCTGGTAAAGACCTCCCTGCTATAGTGTACGGTGAGGCGCCATCATGGCCCTCAGATTGGATCATGGGCAAAGGATGAGGGTATCCCACCCGGTCTGGTCAGCCCCCCAACCCCAGCCGCCGGGGGGTGGACGTCCTTATCTTGAGCGTTCATTACTCATCCTTTGCCCGTCTTTATGCCAATCCCACGATGCGTTCCTCCACCGGCGCCAGCTCGGGCAGGCCATTCTCCGCCGAGTCCGGCCAAAGTAGGCGCCGCTAGACCAATCATCCCGTCGCTCGCCCCCTTTGGCCGCGCGGATTCTCCGAGCTGGCCCAACGCGTTTGCATCCCCTTGCGGCTTGGCCAAAGCCCTGAAATCTGGGCGACCTCGCTCGTTCGCGCTATAATGAGAACCGATTCTCACAACCTATGCCGCGTGCATACGGGTGTAAGCCCGCGGGAGAGTACAGCATGGACAAAACACGATGTGCCTGGGCAGGCAGCGACCCGCTTTACTTGGCTTACCACGATGAAGAGTGGGGCCGGCCACTACACGACGACCGTCGCTTGTTCGAGCTACTGGTCCTGGAGGGCGCGCAGGCCGGCTTGAGCTGGATGACCATCCTGCGCAAGCGAGAGCACTATCGGCGCGTATTCGACGGTTTTGACCCGGCCATCGTAGCCACCTACGATGAGGCGCGCGTGCAACAGCTCCTGCAGGATCCGGGGATCGTGCGCAACCGCCTCAAGATCGCGGCGGCGATCCAGAACGCCCGCGCCTACCTCGTGGTCCAACAGGAGTATGGCAGCTTTGACGCCTACCTGTGGCTCTTTGTGGGGGGCCGACCCATCCAGAACGCCTGGCATTCCTTGTCCGAGATACCCGCCCAGACGGAAGAGGCGCGAGCGCTGAGCAAAGACCTGCGCAAGCGCGGGTTCAGCTTTGTGGGGCCCACCATCTGCTATGCCTTTATGCAGGCGGTGGGCATGGTCAACGATCACACGGTCGATTGTTTCCGTTACGCCCAAGTGTCGCAGTAGGCCAAGACGAGGCGGTATGCCTCGGGCGGGTCCGCGACGCCGAGACTGCCGGCAACGCCGACAGAACACTAGAAGGTGACGACCAAGCACAAGAACTCTTTGCGCCCTTGGCGGTTAACTCGTATGGTATCGTGTTATCTTTGCCGCCGTGTGGCACATGGGCTATAATCCGCTTGCTCTCGGCCATCGTCGCGCTATCAACGATCTCATCCTGGCCGAAGCAGATGGAGTCAAGATGAAATACCTGATCCTGGTCCTGAAAGGCGTGGCCTATGGCGTGACCAACCTGGTCCCCGCCATCGGGGGAGGCACCATCCTCATCCTGCTGCGCA
This sequence comes from uncultured Anaerolineales bacterium, assembly GCA_964416075.1. GTDB lineage: Bacteria > Chloroflexota > Anaerolineae > UBA1429 > UBA1429 > CAYQDH01. The sequence continues at coordinate 13,066 of CAYQDH010000033.1, forward strand.
TCTATGAGCAATTCGTCGATGCCTGGGGCAACCTGCTGAACTTTCGACGCTGGAAGGAGATCATCCCCTTTCTGTTCTTCCTGGGCCTAGGCGCTGCCGTGGGCATGGTGGCCCTCTCCGGATTGATCAACCTGCTTCTGGACAACTATGAAGCGCCCACGATGTTCTTCTTCATCGGCTTGTTGCTGGGTACGATTCCTTCGGTGCTCAAGATGCACCGTGATATGCGCTTCACCGTGGGTCGCGGCGTGGCCCTGCTGGTGGGGATCGCCTTTGTGGTCGCTATGCGCATCATCCGGGAGAGCACCATTACCGGCTCGGACCGTGGGATCAATACCCCCGGAGATTTTGTGTACAATGTGGTGGTCTGCTTCCTGGCTGGCGGCGCCAGCGTCACCCCTGGGTTGGATGGCTCTTCGATCTTTATGCTGGGTGGCACTTACAAGGCGATCACGGGCGCCCTGTCTGCCCTGGCCCACCTGGAGATCCAGTGGGCCACCATTATCTCTACCGCCCTGGGCGCCGCGCCCGGCATCATCATCTTTTCCCGGCTGATTTCCGCGGCCATCAAGCGCGCACCATCGGTCACCTACTATGCTGTTCTGGGCATCATCGTGGGCTCTGTCTACGGGCTGTGGCCCAAGATGGAAGGCGCCAATGTATGGGTGCTCATCGTGGCTTTCGTGGTCGGCCTGGCCCTGGCCCTCGTCTTCAATCGGCCCACGGCGACTGCGGAGCGCCGGGACACAGACCCGGAGGTCGTGGGAGCCAAAGCGAGCTAGGCGCGGCAGGCAGGCTCGTTCTATCGTCGTTTGAGACCCTGACTCGGTCCTGGGGAGGGATAGAGGCGTCATGTTGTTCAATTACGAGTATGAGAAAAAGCTTCGTGTGGGTTATATCGGTGCAGGGGAACATTCGTTTCGCAACATCCTGCCGAGCCTGCAGTACGCGCCTATCGAGCTCGTGGCGCTGGCCGATCACCATCCCGAGCGAGGCCTGGCCATCGCCCGGCAATTCGGCGCCCGGCGGTTCTACCCCAACCACCAGGCCCTCTTGAACAAGGAGAAGGGGCAGTTGGATGCGGTCATCGTGGCCATCGGGCGCGATGCAACCGGCAGGCCGCGCTATCCCGAGGTGGCCGGAGAGGCCCTGAGGGCCGGATTCCATACCTGGATCGAGGAGCCGCCCTGCTTCAGCGCCGACGAAGTGATGAGCTTTACCAGCGCCTGCATGACTTGCCACAAATACATCTCCACCGGCTTTAAAAAGATGTTCATGCCCGCCTACCTCAAGGTGGCGCAGATCATCGAGGATCCGTCGTTCGGTGGGGTCTCCAGCTTTAGCCTGCGTTACCCCTTGATCATGCCCGCCGCGGACAAGCGCAGCGATCCCTTGGAGATGTCCTCTTTTCTCGATTTTGTGCGGCCCTACTCGCTCCTGTTGCGCCTTTTCGGCGAATCGCAGGGCTTTTCTTTCATCCGTAGCGACGTCTCGGGCGGCGCTGTGTTCAATTTCCGTTTTCCCAAGGGTGTGGTGGGCTCGCTGCACTTGGCTGGCGGCCAGGCGGGGACCAGCCCCTTGGAACGGCTCGAAGTCGTGGGAAACGGCGCTAACGTGGTGGTGGAAAATGGCATGCGCCTAACCTACTACCGTCCCGGCGGCGCCCGCGGCGAGGGAGAGTTCGGGCGTATCGACTCGTTCATCGGTCCGGATGAGGGTGCCCCGATCTATTGGGAGCCCGAATTCTCGCTGGGGCAGCTTTACAACAAGCAGATATTCCTGCAGGGCTATGTGGGCTGCCTACGATACTGGGCCGAGCAGCTCTTGGCGGGCGAGCCCCCCCGGTATGGCAACCTGGTGCACATGCTGCACATCATGGGGGTGTTCGACAAGATCAAAAAAGGCCAGGATAACACCTGGATCGGCTAGTCCTAGCCTAAGGCCAGCCCTGGCACAGGCTAGTGCAAGCCACTGTCACGGGAGGAATACCTATGAGCAGGGGAATTTCCATTGGGATATGCGTTGGCCTGGATCGGGCCGCTCAGGTGGCCCCCGGTTACGACCACCTGGAGTTACCGGTGACCAGCACCCTGGTCCCACTGCAGGATGATGCCTCCTTTGCGCCGCTGGAGAAAGAGTTGCGCAGGTTGCAGCCCGCCGTGGGGGCGTTCAACGTGTTTGCCCCCAGTCAGCTCAAGCTCGTGGGTCCCACTGTCGATTGGCCGGCTGTCGAAGGCTATATCCAGCGCGCCTTGGCGCGCGCGGGGGAGTGGGGCGCTCGTGTGGTGGTCGTGGGTAGTGGTGGCGCGCGTGCCGTGCCCGAAGGCTTCTCTCGCGTCGAGGCCTGGCACCAACTGGTGCACTTTTTCACCCTCTGCGCTCGCTACGCGGGCCAAGCGGGGATCACCATCGCCATCGAGCCCTTGAACCACAAGGAATGCAATATCCTCAATTCCTATCCCGAGGGCGTGCGCATGGCCCGCGACGTGGACCGCGCCGAGGTGCGCGTCTTGGCCGATCTCTACCACTTCATGGTGGAGAACGAGCCGTTGGACGATATCACCGACGACCCCGAATGGCTGGCCCACGTGCACGTGGCGGATACGGGCCGCCTCTATCCGGGAAGCGGCTCCTGGCCTTTGCATCGCCTGTTTGCCATGCTCCAAGAGATCGGCTACACGGGCATGGTCTCTGTGGAATGCTCCTGGGGTGAGAATTTCACCGAAGAGACGGAAAAAGCACTGAGATTTCTCCGGGCGCAGATGGAATGAGTTAGTGCGGCGTCGAGCCAGCAAAAAGCACGGGATTTCTCCCGTGCTTTTTTGTTTAATACCACAGTAAGCCAGGCTTGTTTGTAGTACGTGGCCATGTTGGCTGGCCATCGTAAGGGCGGTCTCGGCGGCGGCCCTGACTGGACCACTACGAACAGATACCTCTAGGCCCTGCTGGCGCCCGTGTGAGCCACCTCGTACTTGCCCTGGATCCCTTTGACCGCGTCTCCTTTCAGTGCATAGAGCGAGCCAAACATGCCCGCCAACCGCTGCGCCTGCTCGGGATAATGGTCGATGAGGTTGGTTTTCTCCCCCGGATCGTCCTGCAGGTTATAGAGCTCATCCGGCTCCTCGGCCGGGCGACGGATATAGCTCCACACCCTATCGCGGATGCAACGGTCAGCAGCGCCGTAATAGCCACTGATGATGGCCTCGCGCACCTCGCCCACCTCCCCACGCATCACAGGCAACAAGCTCTTGCCGGGGAAAGCGTCCAGGTTGTTGCCCATGCCAACGGCATCCAGCACCGTGGGTAACACGTCGTGGAAGGATGCCAGGGCATCCAGGCGCTGCCCGCCATGCTGCCCGCCCGGCAAGTGCACCACAAAGGGCACCTTGAGCAACTCATTATAGAGGCGGTCGCCGCCCTTGAGGAACTTGCCGTGCTCCGCCAGCGGGTGCCCGTGGTCTGCGATGAGGATGATGAGCGACTGGTCATACAAGCCGAGTTCTCGGAGCTTGTCCAGAAACACTCCCACATAGTGATCCACATAAGCGCACTCGCCAGCATAGAGGCCCCGCACATAGGCGATCTCCTCAGGGCTCAGGTGGGCCGAGGCCGGGCCACCGGGCGGGAGGATGATCTTTTTGCCGTGGTACTGGGGATCGGTAAAGCGATCGAATTCCTGTGGCGGAGTCCAGGGCTCGTGTGGATCGAAAGAGTCGACCCACGCAAAGATGGGATCCTTGGACGGGGTGTTGTCTTGCACCCACTGGCCAGCCATGCGCATCAAGCGGGCACAGTAATGATCCTCCGCCGTCTCAAACTCTTGTACATTCTTGAGCGCCGTCTCCACGATGTGGCGCCATTGAGGCGTAAAAGAGTCCTTCACATAGTCTTCCAGATTCAGACGACGGAGTGGCCCGGAGCGGTAAGAGTCGTATTCCTGGCCCCTGATCCAGTCCCACACGCGAAACCCGCGGTGCATATTCATCCCGGGTTTGAAATAGTGATAGCAGTCCGTGAAACAGGCCGTGAGGTAGCCCTCGTCGCTCAGGATCTCGGCCAGCGAGCGGTCTTCCGGGGCCAGGGGCTGCCAGGGCCGATGCACCAGCGTACGCTCACCGGTGAGCCAACAGGTGCGCACCGGGATCGTGGGCAACCCCTCTGGGTAGCAGTTATCCCAGGCCACACTGTCGCGAGCCAAGGCATCCAGGCTTGGCGTCGGGCAGGGCGAATGGGCATTGTAGAAACTCATGTGGTCCTGGCGGAAAGAGTCCAGGATAATGAAAAATACATTCGTCCGCGCGTCGGTCATGACACTCCTTCGATGGCATACTCGGCGAGGCACAACGATAGTCAGGCTATTTGATTATACCAGGCGTGAGCACGCAGGCAAGCCCACAACGAGAAAGGAGCGGACGTTCGAGATAGAACAAGGACAGTCGTGGCCATGGCCGCGACTGTCCTTGTCTTGTTCCGTGTGCCCGAGCCCAACCTATCTCTGCCGTTCGGACGGGCTCGATCATTCAGCCGCACCCGTAGGCGGGCGCGATCGATAGACGACTGCACCCCACGGCAGGGATCCGGCCCAGGGCGCATCTAGCGCCAAGGATCGACCACGTCGTCTTTCTTTTCCCCCGCCGAGGCCGCCGGTTTGGGGCCGAACAGGTTCTGAATAAACGAACGCACCTTCTGGTCTACGGTCTGGCCAATGGTGGCCCAGTCCGCGTCCGGCTTGCTGCCCACAAGATCGGCGATACCGGCACGGGCGGTTTTCTCCACGTGCGTGCCGATCCTGTTCCAATCAGAGTCCTCATCTGTGCCCACGGCCTTGGCAATGCCCTTGCGCACGGCATCATCCGTCTCCCGACCGATGGTGGGCCAATCGGAGTCGGGTGCGACCCCTACGGCGCGAGCGGCCTCACGCCGCACCTGGGTCTCCAATTGATGAAAGATGGCCTTCCACTCGTCGGCGCTGCTCTTCTGGGCGCCGCTAGATCCGGGTTGCTGATTCTGGTCTGTCATGGTATTAACCTCCCACTGCATGTCATTGATCCAAATGCTGTCGTCACGGGCAAATCCCATGACGATTTCTGAATGACCACACGAGATCCTAACAGCAAGCGCTGTGCCAATCCTCTACACTATACGTTTCACTCCCCCGCTAGGTGTCAGCGCTGGGTCGAGAGAAATGGCGAATAAATGCTGATGTCGCAGATTGCGACGCGAAAAAACATTTGACTTGTCTGGGGATTTATGTTATAATTTTCCCGACTAGAAGATTCCCCGACGCGCAGTTGACCTCATCGGTCAGACGCGGTGTCGCTTTGGCTAGTAAGTTAACTTCCCTTCAGTCCATTGCCTCACCCGGCTACAGTGCGCGATTCCGCCTCTGACACAAAGCCGGTCTGGTTGCGAATACTTTCCACAGATGGACATATTTTCCGCAGACGATTTGATGGAGTGCCAACGTGAATATTGTTGAACTTGAGACGCTGACTCTGACCGAGTTGCGTGATATCGCTCGTACCCGGGACATCGTGGGGTATAGTCGCCTCAAGAAGCAGGACCTCATCTTCAGGCTATTGAGATCGCAGGCTGAAGAGCAGGGCTTTATCTTTGGCGGCGGCGTGCTCGAAGTCGTACAAGATGGCATTGGCTTTCTGCGCAGCGATCACCTGCTCCCCGGGCCTGAGGACGTCTATGTCTCCCAGTCACAGATTCGGCGCTTTAGCTTGCGCACAGGGGACTTTGTCATCGGCCAGGTAAGGCCGCCCAAGGAATCGGAAAAGTATTTCAGCTTGTTGCGCGTCGAAGCGATCAACGGGCTGGACCCCGAACAAGCCAAGCAACGCCCCGTGTTTGAGAAGCTGACGCCCATTTTCCCCTACCAGCATTTGCACGTGGAAACCCAGCCGAATATCTATGCTATGCGTCTTGTCGATTTGCTAGCGCCCATCGGGCGCGGCCAGCGCGGGCTGATCGTCTCGCCGCCCAAGGCGGGCAAGACCACGATTCTAAAACAGATCGCCAACGGCATTACCAACAACTATGATGATGTGCACCTGATGGTGGTGCTCATCGGCGAGCGCCCCGAGGAGGTGACCGATATGGATCGCTCGGTCGAGGCCGAGGTGTTCAGCTCGACCTTCGATGACCCGGTCGAGAACCATGTACGCGTCGCAGAGATGGCCCTGGAGCGGGCCAAGCGCCTGGTCGAAGTGGGGCGTGACGTGGTCATCCTTCTGGACAGCATCACGCGTCTCTCGCGCGCTTATAATTTGACAGTTCCTCCCAGTGGCCGTACACTGTCCGGTGGGCTGGATCCTGCTGCTCTTTACCCACCCAAGCACTTTATAGGCGCCGCACGCAAGCTCGAAGAGGCGGGCAGCCTGACCATCATGGCCACCTGCCTGGTGGATACCGGCAGCAAAATGGATGATGTGATCTATGAAGAGTTCAAGGGCACCGGCAACATGGAAATGCACCTGAACCGCCGGCTCGCCGAGCGCCGCATCTTCCCGGCCATCGATATCCAGAGATCTGGCACCCGACGTGAAGAGCTGCTTTTGGAGCCAGCCGTTCTGGCTAAAGTCTGGACCCTTCGCCGCATGATCGACACTATCGGCGGCTTGGAGTCTGTAGAATTGATTCTGGAACGCTTGAGCAAAACCAAGAATAATGCCGAGTTTCTGGCCACTCTCAACAAGGATGTCTAGAAGCACAGATGGCTAGCCCATCGCAACCTATCGTTCCATCGGAGCCCTGGCTTCAAAACGGCTTGGCTTCTCTTCTCGGCCCGGCAAAGCAGTTCGTTGCCTCGCTCAGAGACTTGCCTGTAGCTTCACGTTACGTAGGTCATCTTCTGCTCCTCTTTCTGCTCGTTGTGGTGACAAAGCAGGTTTTCCCTCGCAATTTCACACCTTCATTCTTGCCTCGGCTTCCGTCCCTTCCATCCGCTGCCATGCCATCGTCGGTGTCGTCAGCGGTCTATGAGGAGGAGTGGGCCTTGGCTACCGAGAATGACTGGGGCATGGTCAGCGGCAATGGACGTTACCTGGAAGCAACGGCGGCCCCCCTCACCGTCAGGGTTCTGCGCGATATCTTGCCCATGAATGTCCCGCAGCGCACCGTGCGTACTCAACCGATCGGCTATGTTGTGGCGCCGGGCGATACACCCCTCGGCATCGCGGAGAAATTCGGCATCAAGGGGACAACGCTCTTGTGGTCGAACCCCAAGCTGGAGGAAGATCCGGACTTTTTGCAGGTAGGGCAAGAACTGACGATTCTGCCGGTCGATGGTGTCCTGCATACCGTGCAAAAGAACGAGACGTTGGAGAGCATCGCCAGCAAATACAAGGTCGATGTCGCCACGATCGTTGGGTATGCTGCGAACAATGTCGAGAGCACGAGCAAGCTGGAACTAGCCCAGAGGCTGGTCATTCCGGGCGGCATCAAACCTATCGTCGTGAAAA
>CAYQDH010000034.1:0-16642 GCA_964416075.1 uncultured Anaerolineales bacterium
GCTTGACATAGTCGCGCAGCATCTTGTCGCTGAGGGTCCCCACATGGACGATCTGGATAATCCCCTCTTCATCGATGAACAGGGTCGTGGGGATGCCGCGCACATAATAAGCCTGTGACACCTTGCCACTCTGGTCGAGCAGCACGGGAAAAGTCATGTTGAGCTCGTCCACAAAAGATTGCACCTTCTGACGATCCTCACGCAGGTTGATGGCCAGGATCTCGAAATCCTGGCCGCGCATTTCCTCATGCAACTTGACCATGGCGGGAATCTCGATACGACAAGGCCCGCACCACGTGGCCCAAAAGTTCAGCATGACTTTTTTGCCACGTAGATCGCTCAGACTGATCGCTTCCTGTTCTAGCGTTGACAGGGTGAAATCCCATGCCACATTGCCCACTTTCGGTGGCACAGGCCGGCCGCTGGGTGTTGCATCGGATTGGCTATTGGCCGATGGCGACTGGGATCCTGAGGCCCCTTCTGGCGCAGGTGTGAAGCACCCAATCGCAAACAGCATGACTAAGACCAAAACACAGAATCGAGGCAGGCGATGATGACGGGGCAAAAAGGTTCTCCTCGCTTCTAGGCCGTTACGGGATACCCAATGTCAGCCAAAATGGCCCTGACTTGGTCTAGAACCTGGTCGTCGTCATACTCAAATTCGACCGTTTTGTTGGCCACATCGACCTGAACTCCGGAGATGCCCTGTACGCCAGCCAGCTCTCGTTTGATGGTAATAGCGCAATGGTTGCAGGAGATATCAGGCGCATGAAGGATAGCTCTTTTGCTCATACTACACCTCGCATAGGTAGAAAATATACCCCTTCCCCCCTGGGGTATATATCATAGTATCAGAATCCGGCCTGTCTGTCAATACCTGTGAATTATCCCAAGATATTACCCAAGAACCCCTTGACATAGAACAAATGTTCAGGTATAATATCTGTGAAAGCGATATGAAAGGAGCGCCCGTCCTTATGCCTGAAGAATCGATCCTCTCCGTTCGCCAGCAAAAGATCCTGGATGTCATCCGTGATTTCGACGGCAGGTTCGGTTACCCACCTTCCATCCGCCAGATTGGCGAAGCAACTGGCATCTCCTCCACTTCGGTGGTTAGCTACAACCTGGATATTCTCACGCGTAAAGGCTATATCACGCGAGATCGCGAAGTCTCCCGTGGCTTGCGCCTGGTACATGAACCTCGGCGAGAAAAAGCTCAGCTTGGAGCCCTGCCACGCCAAGACACTGTAGCCATGGTCCCCCTGGTGGGGTTCATCCGCGCCGGCGATACGCTGATCTTGCCCGATAGCGGCTTTGCACAGGCCGAGACAGAGTACATGGCCATACCTGCAGACATAGTCAAGAATACAGACAAAGTCTATGCTCTGCAAGTACGCGGCACTTCCATGATCGATGCGTTGGTCGGTGATGGGGACTATGTTCTGATACGCCAGCAAAACACGGCTGAGAGCAAAGACATGGTGGCTGCCTGGCTCAAAGAGGAAAAGATGCTCACGCTCAAGTACTTTTTCCGGGAAAAGGGCGGCGAGTTGGTGCGCCTTCAACCTGCCAATCCAATTTTGGAGCCCATCTTTAGTCGAGCAGACAACGTTGAGATTCAGGGAAAAGTTGTAGGGGTCATACGGTGTCTTGATTAAGTGCTCATTTTCGGGCTGCCCAAACGTGGGCCAGCCCGAGAATAGGCCACCTAGCGGGCGAAAGAAACAAAGGGGAGAGCGGGCCTCTCCCCTTTTGCTTGGCCAGCGCCCAACGATACAGTTTGGCTTGCCGGATGTGGTATCGCGCCGAAAAGATGACGGGCAACCCCCTATTTTTGACTTGGTCTAGCACTTGACATCGAACAGGTGTTCTGCTATACTGTGCATTAGAACAAACGTTCGGGGAGTTGGGGGCTCTCGCAGTGCGGGAGCTACAACCGGGCTTGTCTGTGGCGCTCATCCTGGCCTATGGAAAGTATACAAGGCTCTACCCACACCAGAGGCCTTGTTAGCAATCTGCCCGGTGCGAATCCTGAACCTGAGCCCCCGCTTGCCTTTGAGTCTCACCCTGGCCCATCGCCAGTACCCTCACAGAGGATTGATCGATGAACCTGCAAGTTGGCATGCTGTGGTTTGACGATACGCCTCAGCGTCCATTGGATCAGAAAATTGGGTTGGCAATCCAATACTATCGGGACAAGTATGGGACTAGTCCCAACATCTGCTATGTACACCCCAGCGCCTTGGGCAAGGACGTTCCTGCCGAGTCGCGTTTGCAGATTGTCGCTGCCGAGTTCATTCTTCCACATCACTTGTGGATTGGGGTGGTTGATCCTGAGGATGGGCCACGGAAGAATGCTGCGCGGCAAGAGACCGTGGCTCCTCGTCCCTCAGCTTCTCCAGCAAAGCCTCACTGAAACTGCTCGTCAGCTGCGGATCAGACATGATCTCCGTGAACGCTTGGGCGATAAAGCCGTACTGATTACCTCGGCGGCGCAGAACTGACAGCAGCACGAGCTCATCCATAGTTTCTTCGAGACTGGCATACGATATCTCATAGTCCTGATTTCGTAGGGCTAATCTTACATCCTCGAGAGTAAATGTGGGTGTGTGGGCCATCAAGATTGTGATCAAGCGTCCTACCGTGCTGGTATCGCCCCAGACTACCTCCATAACAAAGTCGCGGAACTCGTCCGACTCGCGCACCGCAGACACATCACGAGCCCACATCGTGCGATCTCCTCGTTCATTGATTCGGCTGACCAACATTTGGCAGATGGCCTGCACCAGATTGGGATGGCCTGAGGACAGTGTCGCAATCCTCTGAGCAAGTTTCTCGCCTTTTTCCAGCGTGATGCCCATGGCTGCCATAGGTTCTGTGACCACCCGCAGCGCATCCTGTTGAGAGAGATAACCAAGCTCCATGACGTTGACCATGGCCGATAGAGGGTGCTGAGGGTCACACGATGCCCGATGCAGAAAGCGTTCCCCACAAAACACGATGCGACAAAGGCCCTCAAGTGAAAGCGCCCGCAACATGGCAAAAAGACGATTATGGTTCTGGGTATCGAAGGCGAGAAGGTGGTCGATTTCATCTAACAGGAAGACGATCGTTTTGCCTTCGTGTTGCCGGCGTAAGCAGATGGCGAGGTGGCGTAGATCCTCGATGGTCTCTGGTAGTCCCGGCGGCTGACAGGCCAATGCCAACAGCGTCAGGAACTGTGTGTAGTCAAAGATGTGCTCACAATCCAAATAGTATGCGCGAAAATCGCTGGTCTGCTCGAGTAAGCGATGTATCTTGGTGAGCACCGACGTTTTACCGATCTTGCGCCCCCCGAGGATCGCATAGTTCCGATCTCGGATGGTGCGCATAATGGCCTTGATCTCATAGTCGCGGCCAAAAAACATGTTGCTAGGCACCGGACCAGAAGTTACATAGGGGGAAACGAGGGTGAGGTCGGCCTGTTCTAGAATGGTATCAACCAGCCTGCGCCGTGCGTCCGCGGCCAAGAAGAGGCTGCGCAAATCGTGGTAGTTCAAGACGATCAGATCGTCGGCGCTGCCATTAACGGCCCTGGCCAGTTCCCTAACATGCTCCTTACCTGTCGGCGTTTTGTCGATGATCACCAACAAGGCAAAGAACGATGTTACGCGAAGCACATTCATTAGATCCCGGGTGTCCTGAATATCTGCCCTCTCGAGCTCGGATCGAAGGACAAAGACAATGGGAAAACGTGATGGGATACCCAGGCGCAGGGTAGGCGCCTGTACCAGATAGCCAAAGAGAGATCGAAATGATCGGCCCTCTAATGGCTCAAAGCCCAATAGTTCGCAGACTCGCTCGGTGAGTTGAATGGCAGTAGGGATCGCTTCGGCAGGTTTGCCCAACTTTTCCAGAAGAGAAGACCATTGCGTAGCTAGCGCCGTTAGGTCTCCGAGTCTCTGTGGCTCGATCGCTGGGGGCTGTTCCCTGTACAAGAGCGCCCGGTCTTGACGAATCCGCACATAACCACGCATGGCGATCAGGCGTGAGTCAGGCGGGATGCGTTCGAGCAGGTCGGGCGTGACGATATCATGCGCGGCGAGCGTTTCATCGATAATACGATTCCAGGTTTCCCAGTTCTGCTCCATGATCAACCTGGATCGGCTCCGCCAATAGCGGTGTAATATGTCCCGGCCCTTGATCAAGCCAGCCAAGCCGCCAATCGCCACAGCCGCCAGCATCAGGTATCCCACTGAGGAGACAATCGGTGTGGTAGTGGGATGTCCACGATAGAGGCCGCTACGTGCAGTGCCTACATACAGATCTCCTGGAGCGCGGTCATCGGTGACCAGGCAACGAACATTGCCCTCCTGCAGACAATCCAGGTTGCTAAGGGACCATGTGGATCCTTGATCCTCGCTGGAAAAGAGCCCTGCATCCGTAATAGCCCATAGAAGTGGTGATTGCCACGGCCTATTCGACACCCACAGAGCTTGGGCTGGCACTGCAAATGGCAAGATCTCTCGTGAGAGGCTCTCCCAAGGGGAGTTTTCTTGAGGTTGGCGATAGATGCCCCCTGCTTCGGTCGATGCGTACAGCGTTTGGCGCTCGTGGGAGAAAACACAGATGTCGGTAACCTGACCATTGAGGGGCTCGGCCGTCACACGCTCCCATTTCAGGGCCTCAGCGGACTGGGGCTTGGCCAACCGGTAGATATCGGGACCTGCCCCCACATAAAGAAAACCCTCGCGCTCGTACACCAAGGCCATGCCGCGTACGGAGGCTTCCGGCAGGCCATTGCTCAAGGCTTCCCAGTGATGGCCATGGTCCAGGCTTCGAAACACGCCCCGGTTCTCTGTGGCCGCATAGAGGATAGGTTCTTCTGTGTGCTGGGGATGCCACACTAATAGCCTGTTTGCCCGAGAGCCCCTCGGCAGGCCTTCGTTAGTCAGCGCCCACTGTGCGCCGCCATCTTGGCTATGCCAGACATCACCCGACCCCGTAACTGCATACACCATGCGACGGTCTAGCGGGTCGATGCCCAGTGCTAGGACGTCCGTCTCGGCCAGGCCATAGTTGCGCCCTTGCCACGTTTTGCCCCCATCCACGGTTTCCATGACTCCTTCAGGAGTCAGGACGTAGACTTGGCCTTTGGTGCCGGGCACATCGATGATCTGCCTCACTTCGTTCGCGGCGATACCCCCCATACTGAGGTCCCAAGTGCGCCCGCCATCCAGACTGGCATACAGCCCCCGTGTCGTGCCCAAGAACAGGCGTTGCGGATCGTAAGGATCGACAGCCACGGCAAGAGCAAAATGGCTAGCAGCCAGGGAGAGTAGCGGGCTCCACGTACGGCCTTGGTCTGGAGAACGCAACAGTCGATGTGAGCCCTGGATTGCCAGTAGGACATCGTCGTCTGCAGGATCCACGAGGACGGTCGTAATCGGCAGAGAGCGCTGGTTATCCATGGTTTGCCATGTAACGCCGCCATCCGGGGAGTGCCAGAGCCCATGGTCGGTAGCGATATACAGATATGCGGGATCGGTCAGGCCACGGGCCATGGCTCTTACCGAGACCTGGGGAGCCGCACCGACCGGTTCCCAGTTCTCGCCCTTGTCGTTGCTCAAGTACAAGCCCTTGTGGGTGCCCGCATAAAGGCGTTGTGAACTGGAGGGGTCCACTGCCAAGGTCCACACAATCTCGCTGCGAAACGGTGCATCATGCGCGGTCCAATGCCCCCCATAATCCACGCTAGTCCAGATTCCGCCTTGCGCAGCGACATGGAGCACCCCCGGTAGTGAAGGGTCAAGGGCCAGGGCTGATACGGTCTGACCCGTAAAGCCGCGGTCGGTACGCGTCCAGGCATGGCCGCGGTCATTGCTACGAAAGAGGCCCGTGTTGCCCACGGCGTAGATGATCCGCGGATCCGCCGAGTCTACAGCCAGAAGCTTGATATCCTGACACGCGATTTCACCGTTACCAACCTGAGCCCAGTTCCTGCCGGAATCATCGCTCTGGTACACGCCACAGCTCGTCCCAGCGTAAACGATGTTGGGTCTTTGGGGATCGATGGCCAGCGCTCGTACTGTGCCGCCCCAGGGGCCATCGGCCCGTCGCCAGACGACAGAGCCGCTCTCGGCCCAAACAGGGGATGACCAGAACCAAGCCAAGAGAATGACCAAATAGCCTGCTCGCGTTGACCACCTGCGTGCGTTGCTCATGGACGATACTCCCAGGTTCCGAGCTAAGCCCACTCGACGTTCAAGTGGTCGCGTCCGACCAGAGCCACAACTTGTTGCTCCAGTTGAGGAGAGTACAGAGTCGCTGCATTGGGAAAGGCGACCTCCACGCGTCCTCGTCGATCTCGCAGCGCGAAGGTGTAGGGTACATCGCCCCGGTTCTCGTTCAATAGAGCTAGGATGCTGTTGACGACCTGTAAAGCTTCCTTTTCCTTCCGGTCCAGAGAGATCTCGATCTGCATGCGCTTGGGTTTGCGCTGCGCAGACTGGCGCTTGAGGGCGTTCTCGGGCAGCTTGTACGGTTCCATAGAATCGACGATCAGCTTGGGCTCGTCGTCTCGTTGATCCACCCTACCCTTCACCAGCACCAGGACTCCTTCCTCAAGGAGCACCTTCACCTCCTCATAGGTGCGTGGGAAAAGCACCATTTCCATGGTACCCGAGAGATCCTCCAACTGCGCAAAGGCCATACTGTCGCCTTTTTTTGTGGCGATCGTACGGGAGGTCGCGATAATGCCGGCTACGGAGATGCTTTGGCCTACCATTTCGCCGTCAACATTCGAGAGGGGCGTGGTGCGGTCGTCCACGTATTGGGACAGGATATCCAGGGGATGGGACGACATGTATACACCGAGCAGTTCTTTCTCGTCCGCAAGGCGTTTCTTTTCCACAAAGGGCGAAACCTCCGGCAGGCGGAGGCTTGTTCCCTGTGTGGAAGCTGAAGAGGGCCCAGTTAGCTCAAAGAGACTGCGCTGTCCCACTTCCTTGGCCCGATGCACTTCCTGGCTGGCCGCGATCAACTGGTCCAAGCCAGCCAACAACGCCGCTCTTTCCCCCATTGAATCCAGGACCCCTGCTCGGACCAAGCACTCGAGCACGCGCTTGTTAACTTGGCGAAGATCGACGCGCTGGCTCAAATCATAGATATCAGCAAAGGGGCTATCGCCGCGACCCTCGACAATAATGCGCGCCGGGCCATCCCCCACATTCTTGATGCCACCCAATCCAAAACGGATCACCAAGTCCTTGGCTCCGAACACCTGCCTGCGATGCGCATAGCTCTCCAGATTAGCGGGCTCAACGGTAAAGTCGACGTCCGAGTAGTTGACATCGGGTGGCTTGATCTCAATGCCCAGTCGACGACATTCTGTGATGAGCGTCGCCATCTTCTCCAGGTTGCCCCGCTCCACCGATAGCATGGCGGCCATGAACTCGACCGGGTAGTGGGCCTTGAGATAAGCCGTCTGGATGGTGATTACCGCATACGCGGCACTGTGCGACTTGTTAAAGCCATAGTTGGCGAATAGCTCGATATCAGCAAAGATCGCCTCGGCGTCCTCCCGCGGCACCCCTCGCGCGGCTGCCCCTTCCACAAAACGGGCATGCTGTTCTTCCAGATCCTTCTTTTTCTTTTTGCCCACAGCGCGGCGCATTAAATCGGCCTCGGATGACGTGTATCCAGCCAGGTCCGTGGCGATCCGGATGATCTGTTCCTGATAAACGATGATCCCATAGGTCTCTTTTAGGATCGGCTCCAAAGAGGGATGATGGTAACTGACCTCCTCGCGACCGTACTTGCGGTTGATAAAGTTGGGGATGAACTGCATGGGACCGGGCCGGTAAAGAGAAAGCAAGGCCACGATCTCGTTGAACTCGGTGGGCTTCATGTCACGTAAGGCGCGCCGCATGCCACCGCTCTCCACCTGGAATATCCCTGTTACATCTCCGGTGCACAGGAGGGCATACGTGTCTGGATCATCCATGGGGATTGTGCTTTGGGTGAAACGGATGCCGTTGGTGCGCTCGATCCACTGAAATGCTCGATCCAAGATTGTGAGTGTGGATAGGCCCAGGATGTCCAGCTTGAGCAAACCGATGGCCTCGACGTCTTCCATACAGAACTGGGAGATGATTCCCTCGCCGCGCGGAGCGCGTTGCAGGGGCGTATATTCCACCAGCGGCTTGTCGGCGATCAGCACGCCCGCCGCGTGGGTGGAAAAATGCCGCGATACCCCTTGCAGCGCCAAGGAGAAATCGATCAGCTTTTTGATATATGGCTTGGTATCATAGAGTTGCTTTAGCTCGGCCACCGTATCCAGTCCATCCTGGATCGTCTTGTGAGGTCCGGAAGGCACAAGTTTGGCCACGTAATCGACCTCCGAAAGCGGGATGGCCATAGCACGACCCACATCCCGAATAGCGCCTCGCGCGGCCATGGTGCCAAAGGTGGCAATCTGCGCCGTGCGATCCTCCCCGTAGCGGCGCGTCAAATAGTCGATGACCTCTTGTCGCCGATCGTCCGGATAGTCCAGATCGATATCGGGCATGGTCACACGCCCGGGATTCAGGAACCGTTCAAAGATGAGCCCCAATCCCAAGGGCTCCAGATCGGTGATCCCCAGCGAATAGGCGACCAGGCTGCTCGCGCCTGACCCACGGCCCGGCCCCACAAGCATCTTGGCTTCATGCTTGGCCCAGTTCACCAGGTCTGCGGTGATCAGGAAATAGTCGTTGAATCCCATGTCGTGGATCACCCGCAACTCGTTATCCAAACGTTGTTGGATCTCCGGGGTGATGTCCTGATAGCGCTTGTGCAAGCCCTCCTCGCAGAGCTTGCGCAGATAGGACTGGGCCGTACATTCCTCGGGCACATCGAAACGCGGCAGGTGGTAGCCGCTAAAACCGATATCCACATTGCAGCGCTCGGCGATTTCCAGCGTGTTTTCCAGCGCTTCAGGATACTCGGGGAACAGATGCCCCATCTCGTCAGCCGTTGCCAGGTAATAGTCTTCGCTACCCATCTGCATTCGATCGGGATCAGTGATGATGGCGTTGCTTTGAATAGCCAATAGCAGATCCTGGGCTGGGGCGTCTTCCTTGCGCACATAGTGCACGTCGTTAGTGGCCACACAACGTAGCCCGAACTCCTTGGCCAGAGACACTAGCTGGCGGTTCACTTGCTCCAGCCCGGGCACCCCCTGGTGGCGCTGCAATTCGAGAAAATAGTTGTCAGGGCCGAACAGTTCCTTGAACCATCCGATGGCCTCCCGCGCTTTGCTCAGGTTCCCCTCTGCCAATAGAGCGGGGACTTGCCCCGAGATGCAAGCGCTGAGGCAGATCAGCCCCTTGGAGTGCTGAGCCAGTAGTTCCTTGTCCACGCGCGGACGGTAATAAAAGCCTTCCAGGTTGGCAGCTGTGACCAGCCGCAACAGGTTCTCATAGCCGGTCGAATTTTGAGCGAGCAGGATCAGGTGGAACGCCTTGCTATCCACCTGCGCCTGTTTCTGGGTCATCTTGCGGGGCGCTTGGTAGACCTCACAACCATAGATAGGCTTGATGCCTGCTTGCGCGGCGGCTCTGCCGAACTTGACGACGCCATACATCTGGCCGTGATCTGTAAGGGCCAGCGCTGGCATCCCGCACTGTTGAGCATACTGACAGAGATCATCCAGACGGGCCAACCCGTCAAGTAGAGAGTACTCGCTATGCACGTGCAGGTGTACAAAGCCGCTCACCGGACCCTCCCAGTTGTGGATTCAGGCGGCTGCCCCACGGGGAACAGCAGTGGTAAGGAAATTATACTCCAGGAGAACCGACTCGTAAACCCCGGCGTGGTTGTATCCTTTACACGATCTCGCGACCCGAGTATGATATTTCGCACTGGCCTAGGGCCACCTATTTGCGAGGGAGGTAACAGATTATGGAGATCGCGCTGGCCATTAGCACTCTGGAGGAAGAAGAACTCGCCTACGTTGCTCAGTTGGGAGTCAAACAGGTGATTCTGGGTGGTACAGGGATCACGGAGCTACTCAAGTGGGATTTCTTGTCGTTACTCAATGTCAAGAGCAGGCTGGAGTCCTTTGGACTACAGATCGCCGGAATTGAGAATATCCCCGAATCGATCTGGCGTGATGCGCGCGTCGGCGGCCCTCAGCGCGACAAGCAGATTGAGGACGTGCTCCAGATCATCCGGGACCTGGGAAGGGTGGGCGTCCCGATCTTTGCCTACAACTGGTCTCCCATCATCAACGTGTGGGGGCACTGGCGTCAGGGCCAGTCTGGGGGCGGGCGTGGTGGCTCGGGCGTCAAGAGCTTTGATTACGATTTGGTACGAGATGCGCCACCTACGGAGGTTGGAGAGATCTCGGCGGAAGAGATCTTTCAGAACCATGTCTACTTTTTAAAGGCTGCCGTGCCCGTGGCCGAACAGGCCAACGTGAAACTGGCTGTCCACCCCAATGACCCTCCCGTCCCGGTATTGCGCGGGCTTGGTAGGCACCTGATCAGTGTGGAAGGCTACCAGCGCATCCTGGACGCTGTGCCCAGTCCCTACAATGGGCTCGAGTTCTGCCAGGGGACGGTGATCGAGTTTGCGGACGTGGGGGGGCAACGTTTGCCAGATGTGATCCGCCATTTTGGTCGACAGGGCAAGATCTTCTTTGTTCATTTTCGAAACATCAAGGGCAAGGTTCCCAAGTTCGACGAGGTCTTTCAAGATGATGGGGATGCCGATTCGTACGAGGCGATCAAGGCATACCTCGAAGTGGGGTTTGATGGACCTATTCGGCCGGATCACTCGCCGCGCATCGCTGGGGATAGCAAGGGGCGCATTGGTATGGGCTATTCGGTGGGCTATATGCGGGCTATGATCGATGCGGTGAAGAGAAACATCTGAGAACTCGGCCCACGATGGGCCCGGAGAAAGTCAGAGAAGGCTAGTCTGGGGGCTGCAGCATCTTTGCGTGGGCAGCCCCCAGGGCTGCACTGATAAACCCGCCTGCTGCGGGCACGAGCGTGGTCATCGGACGAGGTTCGGCCGGCTCAATGAGACTCCGACCATCAGTCCCATGACGATTCCTACCAACAGAACAATGATGTACAGCTCCATCTTTCTGCCTCCTGCCCCTTGGGCCATGAACCATCATCTCTACCGCTTTGGAAACGGCTGCTCTCATTTGCCGTTTCTGGTTCTAATATAGCACGAGGGTCGGGACCATGCTTGACGGATGCCTGTCGAAGGATGGACAGTACACCAAGAGGATCCTGCAACTATGACATATTCATGACGTGGTACGTCCCGGCATGTCATGGTTCGTCTATTCATGAATGAGCCGTCGATAGTGACGCCGGCCGACCTGCAGCACTTGGCCCTGAGGCTCGATCTGAGTATCGATCTCTCGCACGACATCACCGTCCAGGCGTACCCCCTCCTGTTGTATCAGTCGGCGCGCTTCACTTTTGCTGCGCGCCAAGCGGGTAGCTACCAGTAACTCTACAAGAGGGGTGGGTTCGGACATGCCATAGTGGGGTATGTCCGGGGGCAGTTCGTGCTCCTGAAAAACAGCGCGAAAGTGCTCCTCTGCGCGGTCTGCTTCTTCTGCCCCGTACAAGATCTCCACGATTTCTCTGGCCAGGTGCATCTTGGCATCGCGGGGGTGTAGGCGGCCGGCAGCGATGTCGACAAAGAATTGCTCGATCTGTCCCGGCGTCCAGCGCGTCACGAGGTCGCAGTAATTGCGCATCGCCTCGTCAGGGATGGACATCATCTTGCCATACTGCACTTCCGGCGGCTCGGCGATACCGATGTAGTTGCCGGTGGATTTGCTCATGCGCAGATGGCCATCCGTGCCCACTAAGATGGGCAAGGTTAGGCACACCTGCGGCCGCAACCCACGCAGTTCCATCAGCTTTCGCCCGGCCATCAGGTTAAAGAGTTGTTCTGTACCTCCTACTTGCACATCTGTGCGCAAGACGACTGCATCGTAGGCCTGCATCAGAGCGTAAAAGAATTCGTGCAGCCAGATAGGATCGCCCGTAGCGAAACGCTTGCTGAAATTGTCTCTCACGAGAAATTGCTGCACCGTAAAGGAGCTGGCCACTTCGATCAGATCGGCGAAGGTGAGCGGCGCCAGCCAGCGGTCGTTGTATTCGATGATGGTGTTCTGGGGGTCGAGGATGCGGCATACTTGCTCGACATAAGTGTGGGCGTGAGCGCGCACCTGATCAGCGGTCTGACGCGGGCGCCGCTTGTCCTTGTCCGATGGATCACCGATCAGTGCGGTGAAAGAGCCCACTAGAAAGATCACCTGGTGGCCCAGGTCTTGGAACTGGCGCAGTTTGCGCAAGGGCACGGTGTGCCCCAAGTGCAGATCGCTGGATGTGGGATCGACGCCCAAGTATACGCGCAGCGGGACGCCCGTTCGAGCGGATTCTGACAATCTCTGAGCCAATTCCTGCTGCATCATCTCGTAGGTATGCGCATCGCCAAATTCGGCGCCACGCATAAGCAAGGCAACTTGCTGCTCCAAAGGAAGCGTAACAGGGGGCATGCTACTCCTTTTCTGTTCTGTGTGATCATCTGCCAGGGCATCGGATCCATCAACCCGCGCATGCGGGCGCCGGTCGTGATCCGATCCGGGATCACGACCCGCTGGGATACATATATCCGTTGCAGAACAGAACGTGCTCTAGCACAAGCGGTAGCATGAGATCGATATCCTTAGATAATCGAGGATAGCCTCACTATACCGTAGCGGGCTGTATTTGTCAAAGCTTGGCTCTCCATGGTTTTTCGGGAGCGGCGAGCCATGCCCTGCCCCTTGCGTTGCTCTTGCTTTAAGGTAAACTGGTTGTCGTCACCACTGGCACATCGAACGGAGGACCAAACTTATGACGCTCTTCGGGCAGGCCATCGTGCACGTGCACCTGGAGGACATGCGCAACGGTGTGCATCGTCACCTGACCTTTGGACAGGGCGATATCGATTTTGCGGGCATCCGGGATGCGCTGGGAGAGATCCGCTATCAGGGGCCGCAGGTCGCGGATCTCTTTGGTATCGCCGATGAAGCGAACAATATCGCGGCGCGAGCCCTCAGTGGATTGAATCGTTGGTTTCGAAATGCCTGAACTAACCATACGCTCCTATGGCGATCAAGACCAGCAAGATGTGATTCGATTATGGCGTGAATGCGGCCTGGTGAGGCCGCAAAACAACCCGTGTCGCGACATTGCCCGCAAGATGGGGGTGAATCCAGAGCTTTTTCTGGTGGGCACTCTGGATGGCCAGGTTGTGGCTACTTGTATGGCCGGATACGAGGGGCATCGAGGTTGGCTTAATTACCTTGCGGTCGACCCACAGGTGCAGCGCCGGGGCCTCGGCTCCCAGCTCGTAGCCGAGGCTGAGAGACGGCTGCGCGCCTTGGGGTGCCCCAAGATTAATCTCCAGGTGAGAACATCGAACCAGGCTGTGATCTCGTTCTATCGCAGCCTGGGATATGCTGTCGATGATGTCATCAGCTTGGGGAAACGCCTTGTTGTCGATGAGCCCGATGCCCCGCCTAGACCCTAAGGCCGCCTCCTCATGCGCTGGGTAGGGTCCCCATACCGCGCAACAAGGTTTCTTGTACCAGGAGCTCGTGCTCAACCGATCGATCGGGTGGTTGCCGCCCGTTGATCGTCGCCAGAAACGCCTCCAGCTCGAGCTCGTACAGCGACTGGCGACTCTGAGGTGTCACCGGGACAATCTGGCGTCCCTTTTCGTAGCCGCCACGGTTTTCATCGAGAGACAGGGAAATGGTCTGCGCCGGCTCAAAGGGCTCCATGAGGATGGCGGTGCCCTGTGTCCCATAGACCTCGTAGCGCCTGGCCATGGGCGGAACCTCCATGGCGGCGATGTCTATCATGGACATCGCTCTGGCGTACTCGTGCACCACCAAGGTATTGTCCTCGAAGCCGGGCACCACACTATCGTCGTGGCGCAGAAAAGATGTCACCTTCAGCGGACGGCCGAGGATCCACACGATCTGGTCCAACATATGCCCGGACAGGTCGAAGGATATTCCACCGCGATGGACACTGATCACGCGGCGTGCCTCCGCTGAAATGTGGGTTGACATGTGTGCTCGGATGGCATAGATACCGCCCAGCAGGCCATCCTTCGCCCAGCCCGCGATGCGTTTGAACCCATCGTGATAGCGGAACATATAGCCCATCTGGATATGGAGGCCTCGCTGTTGGGCGAGCCCTATCACCCTCTTCCATTGAGGCCAATTGTCGCCTGCGGGCTTGTCGTACCACACGTGCTTTCCCGCCTGTACGATCGTCTCAGTCTGCGAGAGGCTTTCGTCGTTGCGGCCCTCGGAGGCCACTGCCAGAATTGCCCCGTCGCCGAGCATCTCTTGCGCGTCGGAAAACCATCGCACCTCTCGATAGGGTCCCTCTCGGCTAGCCAGCTGGTGTCTCCGCTCCATATCCGGTTCATAGACCCCCACTACCTCCACGTGCGGGTTCTTGAGCATAGCGGCCAACTTGCCCTCGGCATGTCCATGCTTCGTGCCATACTGCGCCATGCGGATCATATTGCTCGCTACCTCCGCGTTGTCAGGATCATCATGCGCCGATTCTAGGGCGCGTAGAGCCGGACGTCAACACATTTGTGGCTGTGTAGGTAGATCGGGCAAATTGGCAGAGACCGGAGTTTGTACTAACATGAGGTTGTCGTTTGTACAGGAAGGCGGCAAATTGGCCGCAGGTGTATAGCCTGAGGCTCGATGGAGATGGCGTACTGGTGGGTCTCCTTAGCTGGGATCGCCTAGAACAAGGATTGTTCCATCACAAGCGCTGGGTGCGCTTGTTGACTATCTTGTGCTTTTGCTTGGCAGCCGGCTTGCCGGTCGGGGCCATCATCGGGCTGGTGGGGGGGCTCTATGGCTCGGCCTTGCTTCTCGCGTTGGCCATCGGCTATGGAATGCTCCGCAGTACGCTTCTTGGCCTGGTAACCCTGGTGGGCGTGGTCTGCCTTTTGCCGTTTGCGGCTTTGCCTATCAACATAGGTTTCTCACCCACTATACTGGATCTAGTGCTGTTAGTTGTCTTTTTCACCTGGATCAGCCGCATCATGACACACAAAGAAGGCGAGTTCATCGCCACGACCCCCGCTCTACCCCTCCTCGTTTTCGTGGCACTGGCCGTCGTATCCTTCATCCTGGGCCTGAGCCATAGCCGCCTGACAGCGAACGTGGTACGCCATTTCGGCGAGATCCTGCTTAGTGTGCTCCTCTTTTTTCTGGTAACCAACTTGCTGCGCACATTATCGGATCTTCGAGTCATTGTGTTGGCTCTTATCTTGGCTGGGTTCTTGGCGGCGGTGATCGGCATTGTACTCTATGTGCTGCCCGATACGATGGCTATTCGCCTGCTCTCTATGCTTCGCGTGGTCCGCTATCCAACGGGCTCTGGTGTACTGCGCTATGTTGAAGATGACCCTACCTTACCTTTGCGGGCGATCTCTACTTCCATCGATCCCAATGTCCTGGGGGGCATGTTGATCTTTGTCACGACGCTAACAGCGACACAGACTCTGGCGGAGCGCCCCATACTGCCGCGTCCCTGGCTGGTGGTAATGTTAGTTGCGATGGCTGTTTGCTTGATCCTCACCTTTTCCCGGGGCTCGCTGGCAGGCCTTGTGTTCGCCCTGTTGCTCCTCGGACTTTTACGGTATCCTCGCATGCTATGGTTAGGCGTGGCTCTCGCACTGCTCATCCTGGTTCTGCCGGTGGGCAGAGACTATGTATGGCACTTTGTCGAAGGCGTACAGGGGCAAGATCTGGCTACGCAGATGCGCTTCGGTGAGTACAAGGATGCACTGATCCTGATCTCACGCTATCCCTGGTTTGGCGTAGGGTTCACAGGAACACCGGATATCGACACTTATCTGGGTGTGTCCAACGTCTATCTGCTGATTGCTGAGGAAATGGGCTTTGTGGGCTTGGCCGCCTTTGTAATGACTCTGCTATCTTTTCTGCTCAAGTTCGTTTCCATGAGAAATGTTGCTCGCGCTGGCTCAGAGTTGGAACCAATCCTGTGGGGTACATGCCTCGCCGTGGCTGGTGGCATGGCCGGCGGCATGCTGGATCATTACCTGTTCAATCTTGATTTTCCACATGCTTCGGCTCTGCTATGGCTCTTTGTGGGCCTTGGCGCGGTGAGCATGCGTCTGCTTGCCATTGAGCCGGATCTACGACAGGGCAGTACGGCTCAGTAGGATGCCATGACCTGGCATATGATCTCTTGGCGAGTAATAACCCCCTTCTGCTAGGTCTTGGATCCTCTCGCGGCGCATGGTATAATCGGCTATCATCGTACAGCTTTGTTCGGCGAGGAGACTGCGAATGGAAATAGAGACCACCCACCTTAAACGATGCGACCTGATCGCTCTTCAAGGACGTTTCGATAGCAGTGTAGCCCCTGATCTGGAAAAGGCTTTTCGTCAATCGATAGACCAGGGCATCACGAACATCGTTGTGGATATGGCTGGGGTCGAGTACTTTGGTAGTGCGGCAATTCGCGCTCTCGTTATGGCTTACAAAGAATGCCGCCGTCGCCTTACTCCCGGCGACGTTCGGTTGGCCCGGGTGCCGGAG
>CAYQDH010000034.1:16652-20097 GCA_964416075.1 uncultured Anaerolineales bacterium
TGGCCGGGGCGTCCCGCGAGAACGACTGGGATCTGGACCTGGCTGGCATTGCACAGTTGGTAGAGATGTACGACGATCCTACCACGGCAGTAGGCAGCTTCTAGACTGGCACAGGTGGGCAAGATGGAACGCGAATATGAGATTTGTGTGAGTAGCCAGCTACTGAACCTTGCCGAGATTGCCGAGTTCGTTTCCCAGCGGGCCCTTTCGGCAGGCTTGAACGAGAACCAGGTATTTGACGTTCAGATGGCAGTCGACGAGTGCTGCACGAATGCCATGGAGCATGCGTATGACGGCCATCAGGATGGCCAGGTACGCGTATGCTGCTATGTGGAAAGCAACGACTTTGTGGTACGGGTAACCGACTATGGCCGCTCTTTTGACCCCGCTACCATCAGTCAACCCGACCTGTCCTTACCTGTCGAGGAAAGGCAGATTGGTGGGCTCGGCCTATATCTCATGCGCCAGTTGATGGACTGCGTCGAGTATCGGGCAGATGAGAAGGCGGGTAACCAAACCGTGATGCGCAAGCGGGTTCGCTGAGCCTGAGGGCACTCTCCGCCCTTGTCCTCGCTTTACGATAGCTTTCCCCGAGCATGAGGCTCCTGTCGAGCGGCAAGAGACCGCGTTCGACTATTGCACTAACACGGCGCGAGCAGGTGCGCCATCCCCACCCGGAATTCGCAGCGGAAGACATATGAGGTCGTAGAGACCTGGCGACACCTCGCGCAGATCGAGCCCCTCAACGATGATCGTATCATGTGCCAGTAGAATCCGGTGTACGGAGCACTGAGCATCGTCGAACAGGTCCACTGACAAAGCGTCGATGCCCACCAGGATGATGCCTTGGGCCACCAGCCACTCTGCAGCATCGATGGTGAGGGCGACATAGTCGGGCAGCAAGTCGTGGGCCAAGATATCTCGGTCCGAATTGCGCGTCTTGAGGAGCAGCCGCAAGGGCAGCTCGGCCAGGTCGCAGCTGTAATCGTGGAATGATGATTGCAGGTTCTCCATGGTGATCGCTGTTACTTCCGGTAGATAGACTACGAGAGCTGGGCCCATGAGAGCAGTGACATCCAGTTCTCCTACACCTTTGCCGCCCACCACGAGGTGAGCCGGGGCGTCGACGTGAGTGCCGCTGTGGCTGCCCAGTGCTAGCTGCGACACTTGGGCTCCGTCTCTATCGATCAGAAGGGTTGGCTCTATCGCGACCTGAGGATCGCCTGGCCACGTGGGCACAGAGGATCCGAGCGGCATGGTAATATCATAGAGGCGACCAGTGCGTTTTCTCACTCTGCGGTGGCGCCTTCCTGCTTGGCGGATGCGCGCGCCAGAAGCATCTCAAACTCAGAGAGCATCATTGCGGTGGCCCCCCAGATTGTATGACCATCCCAGGCATAGAACGGCACTTGCATGTTGCGGTCCCGCCAGAACCAAGTTTCCTCGCGCTTGATCGTGGGGTCGAGCAATGCCGCGAGCGGGAGCTCGATTAGCGCCGCAACCTCCGCCGTATCGATTCTGAAAAGCGGGCGGTGAGTAGTCAGGGCCACGAACGGTTGGATATCAAAGTTGCTTGCTGGAATGTAAAGACGGCTAAGCATACCCAGGCATTGCACTGCTTGAGCGCTATCCAGCCCTATTTCCTCTCTTGCTTCGCGCAGGGCGGTCTCCCAAAGCGAGCTGTCACTCGCTTCCTTGGCCCCTCCCGGAAACGAGATCTGCCCCTTATGGGTGGCCACTCGCTCCGTGCGGCGGGTCAATGGCAACCAAAGCCCCTCTTGCTGAGGGTAGAGCAAGATAAGCACGGCTGCTTGGCGGGGTGGCCCGCTATTCCTAAAATCTGAGGCCGCCGTTCGCGGCCTGGTAGCCATGCGCAACTGCGCCTCGGCGCCTGGCAGGGGACCCTGCAGCGCGCGTTGCACCAGAGCAACATCGTAATCTACGCACATGTCGTATCGGCCTCGTTTTAGAGTACGCCCTTATGACGCCCATCCCAGGCTGAGCTGTGCTCTCAGTGCTGCCAATAGCCATACCCAACTGGGATCGCTTAACAGTATTGTACACCAGGGCCCCAAAATGAGATACTCCGGCGCCTCCTCATTGTCGACACTTAAGATGCCACCTCTATGATGAACAAACTGTTATCCTTTTTTCTGGGCTATGTGAACAGCCGCCTATAGTATCCTCGAAGGTTTCTGGTATAATGGAGACGGTATGGAAGGCGCCTCTTTTTTATGTTTTGTTGTACTTGTTTCTTGAAGAGCTTCTTTTTTTGCACAACAGGTAGGATGGCGTTGGGACGGCGTCATGGATGCGCTTGATGTGTGTGGCGCGCTAGAACAGGGGGGCTAGTATCGAACCTGAGTTGCTCGCCTACGACTCACCATGTGAACCTTGGCACACTACAGATCCACTGATAAAGGGGAGGAGAATGGAACATCCAGGCTTACTTCGAGCCGCACGGGGGCCGGCAGGACGCATCCTGGCTGCCTGCAGAATCCTGTTGGTGATCGTTCTGCTTGGGCTTGTCCCGGCGGGCGTTGCCAGTGCGGAGTCTATTACGGTTAACACCACCGCCGATGTGGTTGACGCGACGGACGGTGTCACCAGCCTGCGTGAGGCCATTATCGCAGTCAATAGCGGTGTTGGCATCAATACGATTGTCTTGCCAGCGGGTACCTATAACCTCAGCCTGGTAGGTCGCGGAGAAGACGCCGCAGCGACTGGCGACCTTGATATCACGGCGGGGGGCGTCGTGGCTATTCAGGGTGAGGGTCTCGGCGTCACGGTAATCGACGGACAGCGGCTGGTGAGTGACGAGACCAGCGACCGTGTGTTCGACGTCTTCCCCGGCGCTACACTCTCGCTGGCGCAGTTACGCGTGCAAAATGGCAACCCCGGCGACGAGAATGGTGGCGGCATTCGCAACCAGGGTGCTATGACTCTATCCCATTGTGCCGTGCTCGGAAATGTGGCCGGTGTCAATGGCGGTGGCATCGCCAATATGGGCCAGGTGGCGCATCTCGAGGCGGATCATTCCATGATCGGGTCCTCCGGTGCGGGTAGCATCCTCAATGAGCTCGGCTTGACTCAGCTCCTCGGCCTGCTCATGGCCCAGCGCCCTGAGGAAGTGATGGCCCTCCTGGATCAGATCGGCCTGGGTGACATGGCTGAGGTCGTCGTAGGGCTGCTCGCGGACCTGGTCGCTGTGCAGACGGGCGATATGGAGTTGGGCAACTCCGCAGGAGGCCTGGGCGGCGGCTTGTACAACGCAGACGGTGCGTCGGCGAGCCTGAGCGTTACGGTCTTTTGGGACAACGTGTCGACCGGCCATGGTGGCGCAATCTGCAACGAGAAGGAGGGCACCGTTGTCCTCAACGTGGCTTTGTTGGAGGACAATCAGGTATCCGGCCAAGAATCCAGCGGTGGGGGTATTGCCAATATG
>CAYQDH010000035.1:0-4887 GCA_964416075.1 uncultured Anaerolineales bacterium
GCCCAGAAGATTCTCGATGACGGCGATTTTGTCTGACACTTTGGCACCCCCAAGGATGGCCACAAATGGGCGCTGGGGGGTGGTAACAGCATCGCCCAGGAACTGAATTTCCTTCTCCAGTAGGAAACCGGCGACCCCTTCCAGGTAGGCAGCCACGCCCGCCGTGGATGCATGGGCGCGATGTGCAGTGCCAAAGGCATCGTTAACCCACACGTCGCCGAGTTTGGCCAGTTTCTCCGAGAAAACGGGATCGTTCTTCTCCTCTTCGGCATGGAAACGCAGGTTCTCCAGGAGAACCACATCGCCCGATTTCATTGCTGCGACAGCGGCCTCGACGTCCGGCCCTACACAATCATCCAACGTTTTCACGGCCTTGCTCAATAGCTCACTGAGCCGAGCTGCCACAGGAGTGAGGCGCATGTCGGCGACAACCTTGCCCTTGGGACGGCCCAGGTGCGAGCACAACACCACCTTGGCTCCATGGTCGATCAGATAGCGGATGGTGGGTATCGCCTCGCGGATACGGATGTCGTCCGTGATGCTCAGCTTGTCATCCAAGGGCACATTGAAATCGCAGCGCACCAGGGCGCGCTTGCCTGGCCAGGCAATATCCCGAATGGTCTTTTTGTCCACCTCGAACCTCCTACATATGAGAGAATAGAACGAATCGTGCCAGTTGGTACGCTAGAAGAGGGATCGTACCATCAAGAATTGGACTATAGCATGAATGAAGCCATTCTAGCACATCTGAGAATTGGTGTAAAGGCCGCGGCCGCCACGGGAGCCTGATCTAATGAGGCCGGACGCACAGGACACGCACAGAAATACCTCGCCGAGCTCCTGAACACGGCCAACTACCACACGAACACAAAGACCAAGTCGTTCACATTGGTGTTCGTGGGCCCGGTAAGCAGAAGGTCGTGCAGAGACGCAAAAAAGGGATAGGCATCGTTGCGATCCAGGTGAGCTTGGGCGTCCAGTCCACAGGCAGCGGCACGCTGCACCGTTTGGCCCTCGGCGAGGGCGCCCGAGGCGTCGGTGGGTCCATCCGAGCCATCGGTAGCTAAGGAGACGATAGCCACATTGTCCAACCCTTGGATGCGCAACGCTGCAGCCAGGGCAAGTTCCTGATTGCGCCCCCCCTTTCCTTGCCCGCGGAGGGTTACCGTTGTTTCCCCACCGGCGATTAAGCATGCTGGTCGTGCGAGAGGCCTGTCGTAAGCCGCAATCTCCCTGGCGATGGCTGCGAATACTCGAGCCACCTCGCGTGCTTCGCCTTCGATGAACGTCGAAAGCAACATGGTGTGAAAACCCATGTCACGAGCTTTGGTCTCGGCGGCGTGTGCCGCGAGTTCGTTGCTGGCCACAATAACATTCTGCGTTCGGTCTAGAGTGGGGTCTCCAGCCTTGGGTGTGTCGGGAATCTCGCCCGCTGCGCCGCGCTTTAGGTGCTGCACGATAGAGGGGGACAGCTCATCCTCCAGATGGTAGCGCTGTACAAGCTGGTACGCTTGAGTGAATGTACTGCCGTCGGCCACGGTAGGCCCCGAGGCGATGACATCAAGGGGATTGCCCACCACATCAGATAGGATGAGCGCGACGACTCGAGCGGGGTAGGCTAGGCGCGCTAGGTTTCCACCTTTGATGCGTTCGATATGCTTGCGGATGGTGTTTACTTCGTTGATCGTGGCGCCTACGCGAAGCAACTTGTCGGTAAGGACTCGCATGTCGTCCAGGGTGATGCCCGTGACAGGAAGCGTCATTAGGGCTGAGCCGCCGCCCGAAACCAGGCAGAGTACGAGGTCTTGCTCGCGAGCGCCGGCCAGAAGAGCGGCGATCTGCTGTGCGCCAGCGATGCCAGCCTCGTCGGGGATAGGGTGGCCCGCCTCGTGCAGCACGATGCTTTGAGTGGGTTGGGTGTGACCATACTTGACGTTAATGACCCCTTCCGTGATGCGGTCTCCAAGGACGCGCTCAACCGCCATCGCCATGGATGCACTGGCCTTACCAGCGCCCACCACATAGATGTTATCGTACTCTTCCAGATCATAGTGGCGCCCTGCTACTTCCAGCCAGCGTCCCTGCCTCTTGAGGAAACGCAGTACAGCGTCGGTAGGGTTGACTGCGTCGAGCGCGGCTTGCATGATCTGGACTATATCTTGGCGCCTCGAGCTGGTTGTTTCTCGCCCCTCATAAAGGGATCGATCGAAGCTTGTTACCATCGCTCACACTCCTGCCGTGATAGGCTTGCCCGCTGTGGATACTCACAGGTGCTGCGCCCGCTCCATCCAAGCTAAGGGCTTGACCGGAGGAGCGCAGCTTGCCTAGTCGCCTTAATTTAGCCACGTCGATTGTGCCCGTCAACAGAAAAGCCGATAGCGCTGATGAGACAGCACTATCGGCTTTGCAGGTGACCTTTTGCAGCGGAACTGATGTACTACTCCGCTTGCTCCAGAACCAATTCTTCCTCTTCACCCTTCAGATGGCGCTCCAACCACGTATCCAGGTCGGAACGGCGAAAACGCCATGTTCGTCCGATCTTGATGGCGGGAATCTTGCCATCCTGAGCCCACGAATAGATCGTGGATTCCTTGAGTTGCAGATATTGTGCAACCTGCTTGACATTAAGAAGCGTATTTGCCGACATCTTTGCCCCCCTAGAAAATCTGTCGCCAACTCGGGTTACCAAGAAAAGTACGGTGGTAGTGGCATACAATCAAATGGACTCTGGACAGTGAACTGCAATCTACAAACCCCAACCAGCACCGAATTCTCAAGGGGACCCTGAAGCTAGCGATTTCGTTTATCCCATTCGTATTATACACTATAATCCCATAAAAGTCAACATACTGACCCTTGTAGCTCTAATTTGCATAGTTGCGTCTCCTTTGGCGTAGATGTCGAGACAAGGGCGTAAACGGCCCTCTGAGTGTTAACCTCTCATATACATAGGCGCCACCGCAGGCGAAGACCCGTTAGTCTTGTGTAGAGCTGTCTGGGGCGAGCTGCTCAGGGGGGGGTACATCGAGAGGGTTAAACCAGTAGCCTTCGCCGAATCGGTTGAGTAGGTAGTGCGGCTGACCGGGCTCGGGCTCAAGCTTGATTCTAAGATAGCGGATGTAGAGATGAAGCATCGCGGGGTCCCTGCCTTGCGTCGTGGGCCACATCGCCTCGATCAGTTCCTGATGGGGTACCACCTGTCCGCGTCTAGCCACCAGATAAGAGAGGAGGCGAAAACCGAGCGGACTTAGGTCCACACGCGATCCTTGCCTCTGGACGCGTTGAGCGGGGATATCCACAACCAGATAGCCATCATCATAATAGTTCCGCGTGCTGGCAGGCATTTGTTCCTGGCGCAAGAGAGCGCGAACGCGCGCCCTCAGCTCGCTGGCCCGGGGAGGCTTGACCAGGTACTCGTCTGCACCAGCACCAAAGGCACTGATGACATCCAATTCGCTACCTAAACCGGTGAGGAAGATGATGGGGACCTGGGATGTCCTGCGTATTCTTGCGCAGAGAGCGCGGCCATCAACGTCCGGCATCACGATGTCTAGCAAGACCAGGTCCGGGTGCCAGTTGAAGACTCGATGGAGCCCCTCCTGGGCGTCTTGAGTTCCAAACACCACATGCCCATCGGGGTCGAGATACTGGCATACCATGCGAATCAAGCTCGCATCATCATCGATAACCAGGATTCTCATTATGTGTCTCATCCGCTATGGAAACGAGGGAATAGGAGGACAATAGGCTACACCTCGCCACCTCCCCTAGCTGGACAGCGGGCATATTGTATGCTAGAATACGCGCCGAGTCCAAAGGCGGTCTCAGCCGCTACGGACTTTTTCGTTTGTCCGTCTTCTGGTAAGAAGACAAGGAGGTGAGAGGCAGCTAGATTTCCTGGTGATTCCGCAGTACCATATTCGTGATTGCCGCCCCAAACCGTTCCAGCAGGAGGAAGAAGCATCATCATGTTCACCAAGAGAAGACTGAGCACCCTGATAGGCCTGTTAGTTCTGACCACCATCCTCATGACGGCATGTGCCAAGGCCAGCAGTAAAGAGTTCGTGTTCGGCGTCGTACTGGTGGGACCGTACAATGACCACGGCTATAGTGAGGCCCACTATAACGCTGGCAAATACGTGGAAGCACAGCTTCCCGGCACCAAGATGATCTACCTGGACAAGCTCAATTCGGCGGACCGCAAGGGCACGACTCTAGAGCAGGTTGTCGAGGATATGGTCTCACAAGGTGCGCAGATGATCTTTACTACGTCAGACGATTTCGCAGCTGACACTGACGTCGTGGCTGCCAAGTACCCCAAGATTCCTTTTGTGCATACCTCCGGTGATCATGCTCTCACCGGTAAGGCGCCCAAGAACGTAGCCAACTATATGGCTCGAATGGAATATACCAAGGCTATGGCTGGTTGTGCGGCTGCTCTCAAGACCCAGACCGGGAAGGTCGGCTATCTGGGTCCGTTGATCAACGATGAGACCCGCCGCCTTGCATCTGCTGCATATCTCGGAAGTCGCTACTGCTACGAAAAGTACCGTGGTGGCAATCCGGATGACCTCAAGTTCGTGGTGAACTGGATTGGGTTCTGGTTTAATATCCCGGGCGTGACATTGGATCCGACTCAGGTATCCAACGATATGTTCAACTCGGGCGTGGATGTGTTGCTTTCGGGCATCGATACTACCGAAGCTATCGTGGTAGCCGGACAGCGCGCCGATAAGGGTGACCAGGTTTGGGCGATCCCCTACGACTTTGAGGGAGCGTGCGCCGAATCACCCGAAATCTGCCTGGGCGTGCCCTACTTTAACTGGGGTCCAACCTATCTCGCGGCAGTAAAGGCCGTGCAGGAAGGTACCTGGGAAGCATCGTGGG
>CAYQDH010000035.1:4897-19955 GCA_964416075.1 uncultured Anaerolineales bacterium
GTACGTGCGTTACGTCACGGCCGTTCGCGATGGCAAGTTCAAGCAGAGCTGGGAATGGGAAGGCCCCGACTGGAAGAACATCAACGATCGTGACAAGTCGCCTGTCGGCTTCCAGTTCGGATCAGCCCTCACTGATCAGGACAAAAAGAACTTGGAGGAGTATATTAGCCTTTTGGCCGGCAAAAAGGCCGACGTTTTTGTAGGCCCCCTTAACCTGCAGGATGGTAGTTCTTACCTGAAGGCGGGTGAGACGGCATCGGACCAGCAGATCTGGTACCTACCACAGTTGCTACAAGGTATGGAAGGGGCCAGCCAATAGGATTCACACCCGTGGGGGCAAAGGCACCTCTTTGCCCCCACGGTGACGGGCGTTAAGGGCTATGCACATAGAATTGGTCGACATTTACAAGCATTTCGGCGCTGTACGGGCCTGCGATGGTATTTCCTTGCACATCAAGGGCGGCCAAATCCAAGGGCTCTTGGGTGAGAATGGCGCTGGCAAGACCACGCTGATGAAAATCCTTTCTGGGTATCAGCCTTGCGATGCGGGCAGGATCATCGTCGATGGGCATGATATCCACTCGAGTTCTCCGGCGGAGGCCATCGCTGCAGGCATTGGGATGTTGCATCAGGATCCCCTGGACGTTCCGGCGCTCTCGGTGTTGGACAACTTTATGCTCGGGCGTGGTCACGAGTTGGTGCTCCCGCGCAGCATAAGGCGCCGCGAACTGGGCTCCCTATGCCAGCACCTGGGGTTTGACTTGCATCCAGACCGGTTGCTCAGCGACCTGACTGTGGGCGAGCGTCAGCAGTTGGAGTTGGTTCGCCTGCTTGCTTTGGGCGTGCGGGTTATCATCCTGGATGAGCCAACTACTGGGATCTCGGAGCCGCAGAAGGCCCGCCTCTTCCAGACGCTGCACCAGCTGGCGAATGAGGGCTTGGCGGTGATTTTCGTCTCCCACAAGCTCGATGAGGTTGAGGAACTCTGTTCAGAGGCCACGGTCCTGAGGCGAGGGCGTGTCGCGGGCACCGTGATGTCGCCTTGTTCAACCGACGAGCTCGTGCGCCTGATGTTCGGACAATCCTTGTCTTCCAGGGCTCGTCAGCCCGTTGCTCCTGGGGAGGTCGTGCTTTTGCTGGACGAGGTTGCGGTCCATACCTACCGCCTGCAGGTGGAAGGCATGTGTCTGCAGTTGCGCGAAGGCGAGGTCCTTGGGTTGGCCGGCCTTGAGGGCAGCGGACAGCAGCTGATGATGCGGGCGTGCGCCGGCCTGCAACCCGTAGCATCCGGGCATCTCTATATTGCTGGGCGGGAGATGACCCATGAGTCACATCCTCGCTTCTTGGCGATGCGGGTTGCGCTGGTGCCGGCTTCTCGGCTGGAGGAGGGGCTCATTGCGGGCTTGACTCTGCGAGAGCATGCAGCGCTCGGCTCCAAGGGCAAGGGGCTCATGGTGGACTGGTCAGTAGCGGACCAGCGCGCGAACTCGATGATCGATGCCTTTAGCATCGTGGGGCAGCCAGAAACCATGGTGCAGGAACTGTCGGGGGGCAATCAGCAGCGAGCTCTGTTGGCTCTGTTGCCCGAGGACCTGCGCTTGCTCATGCTGGAGCATCCCACGCGCGGGCTTGATGTCGAGTCGGCACGATGGGTTTGGAGCAAGCTCTTGCAGCGCAGAGAGCAGGGCACAGCGATTATCTTTGCCTCCACGGACCTCGATGAGCTCACAGAACATAGCGATCGTATTATTGTTTTTTCCGGGGGGGTCATGTTTCCTCCGGTGGCTGCTGATAGGGTCACTCGCGAGGAGTTGGGTTATATGATCGGGGGCCAGTTACAGTGACGGCAAAAAGGCGCCGCGCATCGACCTTTGGGTTGCAGAGGCCGCTCTTGCGTGCTGCACTTGCGGTGGCCCCCTTTATCCTGGCACTGCTGTTCACTACGCTGATCCTGCTCTTTGCAGGAACCGACCCACTTGAGGCGATGGGCAACATTCTGGGGGGTGCCTTCGAGAGCCCTCGTAAGCTGGGAGATGTTGTGGCTGCCCTCGTCCCGTTGCTCCTTTGTTCGGCGGGCATGCTGGTAACCTTCGCCGCCGGACTGTGGAATATCGGCGTTGAAGGGCAGATGGTGGCGGGCGCACTCCTAACCACTTTTATCGTGCAAACCATCTCTGCGCCCCCGGCAGTGCTCTTGCCCCTAACCGTCGTGGCCGGGTTGCTCGGTGGTGCATTGTGGGGACTCCTGGTGGGTGTGATTCGCGCCTATGGCCATGTGAACGAGATATTCGCTGGCCTGGGTCTGAATTTCGTAGCCACTGGGCTGACGAACTATCTCATCTTTGGCCCCTGGAAGCCCCCCGATGGCGCCACCATGAGCGGAACGGATCCCTTCCCCGAGGCCGCATGGATGCCTCTGCTCGGCAACAGCCGGGCCAGCCTCGTTACCCTCATCCTGGCCATCCTGGCCATCAGCGTGGCTTTCGTCTTGCTCCGCGACAGCCGGTGGGGGCTCAAGCTCAAGGCCATCGGTCTCAACGAACGATCTGCTTACCGAATGGGGATCAATACCTCGGCGAATATCCTTCTGGCCTTTGCAGTGTGCGGCGCGCTTGCCGGGCTGGCTGGCTCGGTGCAGGCGACTGCGGTTTACCGACGGCTGATCCCACAGATCTCCGGGGGCTATGGATACCTGGCTCAATTGGTCGTGCTGCTATCTGGCCTGAATGCACAGTGGGTGCCGCTGATCGTGTTTTTCTTCTCGGTGATTGCGGTGGGTAGCCCTCGCCTGGAGCTGCGTATGCAGCTCGATTCCTCTCTGGGTGGGGTGCTGCAGGGGGGCATTGTGCTCTTTTACCTGATCGTTCGTGGCCTGCGAGAGCGCCTGGAAAGACCCAACGGCCTGGAACGGCCCAAGGAGTAGGCCCATGGCAGAATCTCTCTTTGTGCAAACCGTCGCAACGGTGGTCGCCGCTTCCTCGCCGCTGGTCTTTGCCGGGATCGGTGAGACATTGACCGAGAAGGCGGGCATCGTGAACCTCTCACTGGATGGCAGCATCCTTTTGGCGGCCATGGCTGCCTTTGCTGTGTCTATGGTCAGTGGCAGTCTGCTATTGGGGATTGTGGTTGCGATGGGGGTTGGCGCGTGTATTGCGTGGCTCGTGGCCTATAGTAGCATCGCCCTCAAGCAGAGCCAGGTAGCCGTGGGCTTTGTGCTCACTCTGCTCTGTGCGGATCTTAGCTCCTTCTGGGGCAATCCCTATGTGCGCAAGCCTGGTCCCAGCGTGCCGCATTGGCCGGTTCCTGGCCTGGTTGATATTCCGGTGCTGGGCCCTATGTTGTTTGACCAGAACATCCTGGTATACCTGAGTTACCTGTTGATCATCGGGACCTGGCTATGGATCTCGAGGACACAGCCTGGCCTGCGCTTGCGTAGTGTAGGTGAGCGGCCGGAGGCCGCGTTCTCGAGGGGTATCGCCGTGAACAAGACGCGATACCTATACTCTTTGCTGGGTGGTGCATTAGTGGGGTTGGCCGGAGCCACCTATTCCCTGAGCATCAAGCTCGGCTGGAGTCATCGCCATACCGCAGGCGAAGGCTGGATCGCGCTGGCCATCGTAATCTTTGGAGGGTGGAGTCCCTTCCGAGTGGCGCTGGGAGCCTATCTGTTTGGCGCACTCAAGTCTTTGGGCAGCATCCTGCAACCAGTATTTCCCAATGTTCCTACGCAGGTCTTTCAGGTTGCGCCCTTTGCTCTCATGATTGTGGTGCTTCTCCTGGTCAGCGGGGGTGCTCCGGAGCGTATCGCGTCCTTGCTCCCGGTCCGCGCTCGACGATGGCTCGCTCCCTGGTTGCGCAATTCCGCCCCCGCGGGATTGGGGAAACGATTCGAAGCCGGCTAGATCCGCCGGCTTTTCCGCCCTTGTCATCGACTAGCGCAGGTTCTTGCTCTAGTCCCAGTACCAACAAGTCTCTTTCTCTCCTCGAGCGATCGCCCGATCGGCGACCTCGGCGATCTCCACGGAGCGCAGGGCCACGCCCAGGTCGGGCGCTGGAGGTGCGCCCCCGCGCAAGCTGGCCACGAAATGCGCGCTCTCACCATAGAAACCACTGACTACCTCGACAGGCTGCTGATCAGGGGCGTTGTCGATCTCCGAGGTCAGCTTACCAGCATCAAAGCACTGCAGGAAGCCAGGGAACAGCGTTAGCCATCCGATAGCGCCATCCACTACGACGGTGCGGCTCCCAGCGTGTATCGTGTAGCGCTCGCTCTGGACGCCCACCTGGGGGAGCATCTCAAAGCTGCCGTAGGCCCCGCCTTCGTAGTCCAACCGAATAAGGGCGCTGCCGCGCAACCCTGGGCGGACGTGCACGCCTTGGACCTCCCGGTCACCTAAAAAGCGCAGTGCGTCTAAACCGTGCAGGCCCGTGCCGAAGGCAAAGTTGTCCTCGCCCCGGTTATATCGATAGAACTGGCAGGACAGGGCGTTCACTGGCTCATCCACCTCCGCCGCAAGCGCCTTCATCGTCTTGAGCAGAGGCGCATGCCGACGGTTGAAGGCTACCTGATGGAGTGTGCCGTGGCGTTGGGCGATCTCGAGCAACTCGCGCGTCTCTTGCGCGTTCTGTCCAGGGGGTTTCTCCATAAAGGTGGGCACTCGGTTCGACAAAAAGTAGCCTGCGACTTGGCGGGTCACCTGGAAAGGCACGAGCACCCATACTGCATCGGGCGCCTCGGCATCCAACATCGCGCGGTAGTCTGTATAGGCCTTGCCAAAGCCGAAACGATCTTTCATGGTGCTGGCGCGCTCTTCCACCCGGTCACACAGGGCAACTAGCTTCAGCTCGCGATCCTGCTCAGCGAGCCGGCGCAGACTGGGGAGATGGTAATTCCGAGCTATGTTGCCAGCGCCCACCACGGCGATTCGCAACGGTGCCATAGTGTTACCTCCTCATGCAGAGTTGAGTCGATTCTAATACCTTCTCCGGATTTGGTCTACTCGATCTCTATGCGCCACTTGGCGCGGGTATCCTGGGTATCACTTGCACGGTCTACAACACCTACTATACTCTGGCCGTTGGTTAGCTAGCACGAGCGAAAGGGTACAAATCATGAAGATCACGGATGTACAGGCATGTGTTGTCGGTAGGTGGGAGCTCCACAGTGGCGGGAGCGTGTGGACCTTTGTGCGCATCTATACCGACTCGGGCATTGTAGGCACGGGCGAATGCAACTCTGCCGGGCAATTCGGTGCGCCCTTTATGATGAAGCAGATCGCGTTAGGGATGAAGCCGATGCTCCTCGGCGAGGATCCTATGCGCATCGGGTATCTTTACGAAAAGCTGCGTCGGCGCTTTCGTTACTCTGGCGCCACCACTGCGCCGATGATCTTTGCCATCACAGGAATCGAGAATGCCCTCTGCGACATTGCCGGTAAATCCCTGGGAGTGCCGGTCTATCAGCTTATCGGAGGCAAGTTCCGCGACAGCATCCGGCTCTATGCCGATTGCCACGCCGGCGAAACGCATACCCCCGAGGCATATGCGGAAAAGGCTATGGAGGTGGTCCAAGAGGGCTACTCGGCGGTCAAGTTCGACGTGGACCATGTGAGCCCGGGTAAAAAGGACCCCTTCAACTGGACGGTGAGCGCCAAAGAGATGACCCATGTCGTCAGCTTGATCAGCGCCACACGCGAAGCCATCGGCTATGACATCGACCTGGCCATCGACTGCCACGGCCAGTTCGACATGGGCTCGGCGATCACCCTGGCCAAAGCCGTGGAGCCGCTGCGCCTGATGTGGCTGGAAGAGCCTGTGCCGGCGGAGAATGTGGACGCCCTGGCCCAGGTGCGCTCCGCGACCAGCACGCTGATCTGCACCGGCGAGAACCAATATACCCGCTTTGAGTTCCAGGAGCTATTGGACAAAAAGGCGGTAGATGTGATCATGCCTGACCTGGCCAAGGCGGGAGGGATTTACGAGGGCAAGCGCATCGCCGACATGGCGGATACGCACTATATCCCTGTGGCGCCCCACAATGTGTCCTCTCCCCTGGGCATGGTGGCTGCGTGCCACATCGTGGCCAGCATCCCTAATTTTCTGGTGCTCGAATTCCATGGCCGCGGAATCCCTTGGTGGGAGGGGCTATGCGAGGGCGACAAGCCGTTCATCCGCGACGGCTGGATGCAGGTACCGGACAAGCCGGGCATGGGTGTGGAACTGAATGACGTCGAAGCGCGCAAGCTGCTCTGGGAGGGTGATACCTACTTTGACTGATGGGAGGTCCTCGGCTCTTCGCAGTGAGAAATTCCCTAGGTTGCAGGCATACCAAGCAGAGCCGAGCGATATCCCTCTTGCTCTCGAAGTGGCATCATGGCGTCTCAAGGGGCAGTTTTGACCCCTTGATCTGAGAGCATATAATTAGTGTTTGCACGCTCTTCAGCGGGTGGTGATGATAGGCACTGAGGAGAGTGGAAAAAGGCAAAGTTGCCAGAGTGCATTGCCTGTGTGTAGCATCCGCATGAGCGATTAGCGTCAAGAGCGCGAATTCGGATGCCGTCCCTACAAATCCAGAGGAGAAAAGATTGTGAAACGCCGTACATTGTTTGCTGTTTTGAGCCTGCTCGTCGTCCTGGGCGTAGCGCTAAGCGCTTGCGCTGCTCCGGCGACACAGGCCCCCGCCGCAGAGCCGACCAAGGCCGAAGCCAAGGTTGAGCCCACTCAACCCGCGCCGACCGCCGAGCCCACCAAACCTGCGCCCACGGCAGAACCGACCGTGGCTGCTCCGACCGCCGAGCCTACCAAAGAAGAAGCCAAGGCTGCGGAAGGTACGCTTCTGTGGAGTGCCCAGCTACGCCAGGCCTTCGCTGCGGCGATCGACCGCGAAGCATTGGTGGATCGCGTGTTTGAAGGGCGTAATACCCCCGCCTACCACATGGTGCCCGACGGCTATCCCTATGCCACGGAGCCCTTCCGCGACAAGTATGGTGAGCGTGATCTGGACATGGCTGTGGAGTTGTTGCAGGGATTGGGCTACACGGAAGACAAGCCATTCCAGTTCGACTTTTGGTACCCGCCCGAGCACTATGGCACGACCACAGCGGACGTGGCGCAGGTGCTGAAGGAGCAGCTCGAGGAGACCAAGCTAATCAAGGCCAACCTTCAGAGCCAGAACTGGGCTGAGTATGTCAATAGTTTCGTGGCTGGCAAGTTGCCCGTATTTGTGCTGGGCTGGTTCCCCGATTTCGCTGATCCTGACAACTGGCTCACGCCCTTTGCCTCGTGCACACAGTCACCTGACAACGGCGTGAACTATTGCAGCGAAGAGATGGACAAACTGCTTCAGGAAGCGGCCTCGGCTAGCGATTCGGCCAAGCGTGCCGAGCTGTACAAGCAGATCGGTGATCTCTATGCCAACGAGGTGCCGACGCTGCCGTTGTATTGGGAACCGGAGTTCATCACCTATCGCGATGGCGTGGAGGGTGTGACGGTCGCGTCCGTCTTTGAGTTCAACTATAACGTGCTCAAGTGGGGCGCCAACGCCAAGCCCGCATCGGGGAGCAACGATACGATCATCATCGGTACCACCGATGAGGTCAACAGCCTCGATGCGAACGACGCCTATGCTACGCACGACTGGGAGATCATCAAGAATACGGGGCGTGCCTTGATGACCTACCCGGCGGGTTCCGCCGAGTTGGCTCCTGGCGCTGCTGCCGCGGCACCGACGATCAGCGCCGATGGCAAGACCTACACGTTCAAACTCAAGCCAGGGCAGCAGTTTGCGGACGGGACCCCTCTCACGGCGAAGGATTTTGTCTATGCCTGGGAGCGCCTCAACAAGCTAGAGGGACAGGTCTCGGGCCTGGTCCAGGTGTACGTGGAGAGCGTAGAGGCTCCTGATGACGAGACCGTCGTCTACAAGCTCAAGAATTCCTACGGCTTTTTCCCGGCCTTGGCCGCCACTGCGCCGTTCGTCCCCGTGAATCCCGCTACTTTCAAGGCGGACGAGATCGTCTCCTTCCCGGATAAGCTGGATGGCATCGGGCCCTATCGCATGGTGTCGCACAAGCCTGGGGAGCAGATGGTCCTGGAAGCCAATCCCAACTACACGGGTGATGACAAAGCCATCATTTCCAAGGTGATCATCCGCTACTATGCGGATCCCACCACCATGGGTAATGCTGTGGAAAAAGGTGAGATCGACATCGCTTGGCGGACCGTGGGCCCCGTGGAGGCTACTCGTTTGCAGAGTGTCTCCGGCCTCAAGGTAGTGACCATCAGCGCGCCGGCGCTGCGATATCTCGTCTTTAACTGCACGTACCCGGCGTCCGAGTAATACGGAGTTTCAGACTGTCCTGGAGCGCACTGGGGGCGAGTGTGGTCACACTCGCCCCCGCGATTTTGTGGGAAAGAGTGTCGGATGTCCGTTTCACTGCGCAAATTTCTGATTACACGGATCTTGCTCACGATCCCCATGGTGCTGATCCTGGTCACCCTGGTCTTCTTTGTCATGCGTGTTTTGCCGGGTGACCCTATCCGGTCACAACTGGGCCCAAAAGTGAGCGATGAAAGAGCGCGAATCATCAGCGAACGCCTGGGGCTTACGCGGCCCCTGATCGTGCAATATGGCGATTTTCTGCGTCGCACCCTGACGCTGGATTTCGGCAATGCCCTGACGTCTGGGGAGCGACCCATCCGCGATGAGTTGGGCGAACGGTTGCCCGCCACGATCGAGTTGGCAGTACCCGCGATGCTCATCACCTCCGTCCTTGGCATCCTTAGCGGTGCCTATGCCGCACAGCATCGCAAACAAGTACCGGATTATGTCATTCGCCTGTCTAGCATAGTAGTTTATGCAATTCCGGTGTTTTTTCTCGGTCTTCTCTTTCAGATCATCTTCTCGGTGCGTTTGCCCATCTTGCCTTTATCGGGACGCATGGACACGCTCATGCTCACGAACTTGAATTCTCACACCAACTTTTATGTGCTGGATTCGATCCTGAACCGCGACTGGGCGGCTCTCAGGTCTGCACTGGCCCACCTGGTGATGCCCTCGATAACTCTGGGCCTAGCGTTGAGTGGGGTCTTTGTCAGGCTGACGCGCGTAAACATGATCGAGATGTTGCAGGCCGACTTTATTACGGCAGGCAGAGCCAGGGGTATTGGGGAACGTCGCCTGGTGTATCGGCACGCCCTGCGTAATACCTTTATCCCGATCATGACCCTCTTGGGGCTCCAGTTTGCTATCCTGCTGGCCGGCGCCGTGCTCACAGAGACGACATTTTCCTGGCCAGGCGTGGGACGCTATCTGGTGGAGCGTATCCAGTTACGAGACTATACAGCGGTGCAGGCCACTATTGCGGTGTTCGCGCTCTTTGTGGCTGGCATCAGCCTACT
Organism: uncultured Anaerolineales bacterium; assembly: GCA_964416075.1. GTDB lineage: Bacteria > Chloroflexota > Anaerolineae > UBA1429 > UBA1429 > CAYQDH01. The sequence continues at coordinate 14,297 of CAYQDH010000035.1, forward strand.
GATCGATATCGCGAATGCTTTTATCGATCCACGCATTCGTTACTAACTGTGAAATCTGCCACGCGCTCGAGCGTTGCCTATGATGGTGCACAACGCCTGCCAAACGCTCGGGATGCCGCGGCCGGTTGCACGTAGAAGGAAGAGCCATGTCGACGATCGCCAGTGAAGTAGCCCCTGAATCAGTCCCTCAGTGGCAACTGGACCTGGACCGGGTTGGCCTATTGAGACGCCTGCTCATAGCACGCAAATGGTATGGCGGCGATTGGTGGTTCGTGCTCTTTAGCGCCATACTGCTCCTTTTTGTCATTATTGTGGGTGTCGCTCCCCAGTGGTTTGCTCCCTACGATCCACGGGCCGAAGTGGGGCCCTCGCTGCTCGCACCTGGCCAGGCGCCTGCTGCCTATGTGCTAGTGGTGCAGGTGGAATCCGGCATCGGCAGCCTGCAACAAGCAGCCGCCATAGACAAGAGCATCGGGTATGTAGTCGGTACGCCCGCAAGCCAAGTCCTCCGTGAAGCTCTCGCGATCCTCACCGACGACGCTCGTGCCAGGGGTTCCGAAGAGCGATTTCAGCCGCGCAGGGAGCGTTATGAGACGGTTGAGGACGCGCTGATCGCCCTGGACTCTGGGGAAGTGGATGGCTTTGTCGCTTCATCTGACACGATCCACGATGCCATGCCCGCTTTTCCAGAGTTGCGCATCGCCGGGCCCATCCAGGAGGGAGCGGGTAAGGCGTTCATTCTGGGAACGAACCAGATCGGCCAAGATGTGTTGAGCCGCACCATCTGGGGTACACGCATCGCGCTCATCGTGGGCCTCAGTGCCGCTTTGGCGGCTTTGTTGTTAGGTGTGCCACTAGGCTTGTTCAGCGGATTCGTAGGGGGCTGGGTGGATCGTGTTCTGACGCTGCTCATGGATAGCCTCTACGCTTTCCCTGGGCTTATCCTGGCCATCGCCATTGCCGCGGTGCTGGGGGCTGGGATAGGCAATATCATCGTGGCTATCGCCGTGCTCTACGTGCCCACCTATTTCCGTATCGTGCGTGGCCAGACGCTTTCCATCAAAGAGGAGCTCTATGTGGAGAGCGCGCGCAGCCTCGGGGCCAGCCCATGGACGCTCCTCTGGCGCTACATCTTTCCTAACGTTATTCCTTCGGTGGTGATCATCTTCTCCGTCAACGTTGCTGACGCGATCCTTACCGAGGCTGGCCTGAGCTTCCTCGGTTTTGGCTTGCCGCCCGACACGCCGGACTGGGGCATTGATCTATCTCGCGGTCAGGACTATTTACGGCGCGCCTGGTGGCTGATCACCGTGCCGGGAGCTATGGTCAGCCTGGTGACTCTCGCTTTCAGCATGCTGGGCGAGAGCCTGTCGGAGATCCTGAATCCTCGCCTGGCGGAGTTGTGACAGGATGAACGATATGCAGCAAGATCCTTTGTTGCGAGTTCGCGATCTCTCAGTGACCTACCGCACGCGGATGGGTGATCTCAGCGCCGTGGATAGCGTCTCTCTGGATATCCAGCGAGGGGAGATCGTGGGGTTGGTTGGCGAGAGCGGCTGTGGCAAGAGCACGCTGGGCCGGGCTCTGATGCGCATGATCGCTCCGCCAGGCAGGACAGAGGGACAGATTCTCTTCCAAGGATCTGACATCATGGCCTACGATCAGCGACGCTTGCGCGACTTTCGGGGGCGCTGCGTAAGCATGATCTTTCAAGACCCCATGACATCGTTGAACCCGGTACAGCGCATAGATGACCATATTGTGGAAGCTATCCAGGTGCACGAGCGTCAAACTGCCGCGCCCGAGGCGCTGGATCGCGTGCACATCCTCACCGAACGCCTGGGCATACAGTCTGATCGCTTGGTAAGTTATCCTCATCAGCTTTCCGGGGGCATGCGCCAGCGTGTGATGATTGGATTGGGGCTGGTGTTGAATGCGAACCTGATCATTGCCGATGAGGCTACGACGTCGCTGGATGTAATCGTTGAGGCCAAGCTGCTTGATCAGCTGCGGGAGATCCGAGACACATTCAATGTGGCTATCTTGATGATTACCCACAACATCGCCCTGGTAGCAGAGGTGGCGGACCGTATCGCGGTAATGTACGCGGGGCAGATGACCGAGATCGGACCGGTCTACGATGTGTTTGAGAAGCCGCTGCATCCCTATACACAGGGGTTACTGAGGGCCGTGCCCAATATCAGACTGGATGAGGGGGACACGCTCTACAAGATGGGAGGGGAACCCCCCAATCTGACTTACCCGCCCGCGGGGTGTCGCTTCCATCCCCGGTGCCCCAGGGCCATGCCCATCTGCGAATATTCCGAGCCCACCTTGCAAGAAGTGGCGCCAGGACACCAGGCGCACTGCTGGTTGTATCAGGATGACTCCAGGAATCCAGATGCAGCGTCTTGACGATAGAAGGCCGTCCATGAGAGAAGCAGATTGTAAGATGAACGATCCGAGAAACCTCATCGAAGTCACCGACCTGGTCAAGTGGTTCCCGGTGCAAAAGAACTTTTTGGACCAGATATTGGCCGGGCATGCGGAATATGTGCACGCGGTGGATGGCGTGAACTTACATATTCGGCGTGGCGAGGTCCTCGGCCTGGCAGGGGAAAGTGGCAGCGGCAAGTCAACGACCGGCCGCGCCATTATCCGGCTAGTTGAGCCGACGTCGGGAAGCGTACGTTTCGACGGCGTCGATCTGGCCACGCTGAGTAGCCGGGAGATGCGTCGCATGCGGCGGCGCATGCAAGTGATCTTTCAGGATCCGATGGCTTCCCTCAACCCGCGCATGACCTTGGGCGCCTCCGTTTCCCACGGCCTACAGATCCATTTTCCCGAGCGAGCTGCAGAGCATCGGGATGCGACCATGGAAATGCTGGAGCGGGTTGGATTGACGCCAGCGCCATTCTTCTATGGCAAGTATCCTCACCAGATCTCAGGAGGGCAGCGACAACGTGTGGCCATGGCTCGCGCCCTCGTGACTAGGCCCGATTTTGTGCTGGCCGATGAGCCTATTGCTATGGCGGATGTCAGCGTGAGGGCTCTGTTGCTGGACCTGCTATTGGAGCTCAAGCGCGAGTTCAACCTGACTTATCTTTTCATCACCCACGATCTGGCGACGGCCAAGTATATCTGCGATCGTGTCGGGGTCCTTTACTTGGGCAAACTATGCGAGATAGGCCCCCTGCGCCAGGTGTATACGCGTCCCCTGCATCCCTATACGCAGGCACTGCTGGCGGCAGTGCCTGTCCCCGATCCTCGCAAGCGACGCACCCAACCCATGCCCGAGGGGGAAGTTCCCAATCCCATCCACCCGCCTGCTGGGTGTCGGTTTCACCCACGCTGCCCCGCAATGCGCCCCGAATGCGCCAACGAAGAGCCGGGCTTTATCGAGATCGAGCCCGATCATTGGGTCGCCTGCCATCTATGCTGGGGCCCTCGCCCGCCTGCTGCTAGCGTCCCAACCCACATATAGGCCGGCTGGGTCAGGACTGATCGAGATGCACGACCCAGGCCAGGCTGAGCATAGTGGCCAGCCTCACGTTTTCCCAGTCTACGTGCTCTGGGATATCCTCGGTGGTATGGTAATGAGGATCGCTGTAGGGCAGCGATCCGACGTTCAGCACCGCCCTGGGGATGCCCGCCTTGATGAACGAGCCATCGTCGTCGTTGGGTCGCTCGGAGAAGAACTTGCTCTGGCTGACGCCGATGTGATAGCGAGTGTTGAGCTCGGCCATCAGATCAGCCAGCGCCTCTCCCTCGGGACTGCTGTAGCGTGTCACATTGGTGAGCAGTCCTCGATGCTGGTCCTCGGCTGACTTGCCCCCCAGGCTATCTACGTTCAACACGCCAACAACGTTGTAAGAAGAGTTGGCCAGGTTCTGCGCCGCCACAGCGCTGGTCCATGGCGTATGCTCTTCATTGCAAAAGAGGAACCAGATCGAGCGCTGCGACGGGTAGGCAGCCAGCACCCGGGCGATCTCCATCAGGGCCACAGTGCCCACTCCGTTGTCGTAGGCTCCCGGCGCATAGCCCTCGATCCAGCTCTGGGAATCCTTGTGGGCCACGAACACAAGGAGCTCCTGAGGATGCTCCTGGCCCACTTTTTTGCCATAGAGGTTATAGGCTGTGTACCAGGGATCCTCGGGGAAGGGCTTGCTATACTGGTGGGCCAGCGGCTTGCTGGGATCGCGGCGGAACGCTTGCACCCGGATGGGCTCGCGCTCCACAGCATAGCCCGAGGCTTCCATATTCGCCGCGATATGTTCGTCCGCCTCGTACAGGGTGCATTGGCTATGGCCTGGTAATGTCACGTTCAACACGCGACAAGGTATCGGGTCTTTGGCCAGGTAAAAGAGGTTATCTCTCATACGTCGGATATCGATTTGGCGTACCAAGTCCGGAATGGGGTCCATTTCATATCTCCATGCTCGAAACTGTAAGCGTCCAAGACACCCACCTTACGGCTGGCCCATCGTGTTGTTCACGGCCTGGATGAGCGCCTTCATATACCCGATAGAAAAAGCCTCTGCGGCACGGCGTCCCCCAACCATCTGGGGGAGATGATCGGAGATCAGAACCCCGTCGAAATCCACCTCGCGCAGGGCGGCCATGACCTTGTACATGTCCATGTACCCGTCGTCCAGATACGTTTCGATAAAGCCCTCTGGCAGGGGAGCGGTAATGTTGCGGAAGTGGATGTGAAACAGCTTGTGCTGGCCGCCAAAGTGGCGAATCGTTTGCACCACGTCCCTGCCCATGGCCTCGCCGCCTTCCAGCCAACTGCCGACGCAGAGGCTCATGCCCACGTTGGGGCTATCGGCGATGTCTATCGCTCGGACGAAGCCATCGAAATTGCCAAAGATGCAGCGCGGGACGCCACCCAGGGGGTACACCGGTGGGTCATCGGGATGAACGCCGAGATAGACACCCGCCTCCTCGGCCACGGGCGCTACTTGCCGGATAAAATAGACATAGTTATCCCACAACTCATCGCAAGTGTATTCGCGCCCGTGGGTGAACGCGCCGGAGAAAGTATGGCCTCCCCACGATCCTTGGCCGACGCGGCTCAGGCGGAAAGCCGAATGGAGCGCTCCGCCGCGCAAGGGCTCTTGCCCAGTGCGCCAGATGCCGTTAGCCTGGTGAGCGTAGGTGGCATGATAGACGCCCGCGGCCCCCAGGTTGCGGATGTAGTCAAGCATCTCAGCAATACGTTCGTCGCGTCCCGGCAGGTTGAGAATGATCTCAGGCACATTCTGGCATCGTGGGTTAGAGATGCGGTAGATTTGCAGTCCGTGGCGCTCAAAGCGCTGGCGCAAGGCGACATAACTCTCTGCGGTGTGATCCTGCGGATCGTTGAGGCCGGTGGTAATCCACTCCACCCCTAACTGCTTGACGAACTGGATATCCTCGTCACTGGCATCAGCAGGCAACTGGGTGCCCACCTGAAGCCCCGGTTTGGAGGCATGGAAGCCAGGGATTGTCTTGAGCGCGTAGGGTCGCTCGGTCAGCTGATCTGCCATAGTACACTCCTTATGTCGGACCTTGATGTGCTGCATTGTAACCGAGGACGAGGTCGTGTGGCAAGAGGAGGCGGTACAGGGCGCCAGCGCCTTGGACTGACCAGGCATCGCTGGGTTGGGTGGAGGGT
>CAYQDH010000036.1:0-15695 GCA_964416075.1 uncultured Anaerolineales bacterium
CTACGATCACGACCTGCATCCCCTCGGCGTAGAAGGCATCGGCGAGCGCAGCGGCTCCATGGCGGGCGGTGGTCCAGGTATGGGCTTCGGCAAAGCTTTTAGCCTGGCGCGCCATGCAGTACACCAGATCCAGGTCGATGGTCGCCGTCGGTCGTCCGGCCTCGCGGAGGAGGTCCGCCAACGCCAACGCGACGGTGCTCTTGCCGCCGCCCACGGGGCCGGTGACAACCACCAGCATGCGCTCAGCCAATGACATCCCCAGCGCCTCCAAGGTGAGCGAAAAACCACAGCATATCGCCCGTGGTAACGCCCCTCAATGCCCACTGTAATTCGAGAGCTTGCATAAAAACGTGCACGCTTGATAAGTTGATCCATCTCTGGATAGTTGATCCGGAACCTACTGACAAAAAGACTTGTCCTAGTATTGGACAAGTGGGGCGATATCGTTCGCCGAATCGCCAACCCCAGCTACTAAGTCCATGGGGCGCCATGCGAGGGGGTTTCTGTGCTACAATAAGTTACAATCAGTGTTATAGGAATGCTACTACAAAGCCTCATGGCCTACAAGGTCATGAGAGCGGGGATCTGTATCAATGTGGCACCTGGATCGGGAGTGGTAGATCGAGGGACAAAACGATCTCTCTGAGTATCGAGACCTTCTCTACACTGCCAGCGGGCCTGCTCGATCTTCCCCGGTTCTGAGAACGTCACCTTCGCTATGTGCTATGCCATGAGCTCGCTCGTTGAGATAGGCAACGCTTTTTCGTCCAAATTCTTCAGAACTTGTCGCCATACGAGCAAAGCGGGGGAGGCACAACGCTGCAACCAAAATCATGCCAGGTGTGTTTATAGAGATGAAAGGCAGCGATGATGAGCGAAAGCGCAAAATGCTCATCACACAATGGGGCGATAGAATGCAAGGGATAGAGCAAGGGGAACAAAGGCTGCTCGATGGCTTGAGCGCCGATCTGGCAGGTAGCTTTGAGCGGCTGATGGAGGTCTACCAGGACCGACTTTACGCCCTGGCGCTGCGCTTGAGCGGCAACGCCCAGGACGCGGAAGAGATCGCCCAGGACGCTTTTGTGCATGCCTACCGCGCGCTGTGTGATTACCCTCCGGAACGGATTGCGGTGCTATCCCTGCGTTCCTGGCTCTACCGCATCACGCTGAACATCTACCGCAACAAGGTGCGCGGCAAACGCCTGGGCGTCGTGCCTCTGGATGAGTCGTCTGAGAGCGACGGCCCATCGGGAGATGGCGGTTCGGAACCGGGTGGTTCCGACCGGGGGCATCCAGAAGAGGCGGCGGTCCAGGCCGAGCTACGCGATGAGCTAGCCGTGTTGCTGGCAGGGCTGCCCGGTCGCTACCGGGCCGCGGTAGTCCTGCGCTATGTGGAGGGCCTGTCCTACGCCGAGTTGGCCGAGACCCTGGAGCAGCCTATCGGGACAGTCAAGGCCAATGTGCATCGCGGCGTGCGCCAATTGCGCGAGCGGATGCTCGCGGCGCGTGAGCGGAGAGGTAACATCGGGAATGGTGGGAGGTAGATCATGAACGAGAACACACACAAAGGATCGAGTGAGGCGCGGCAATTGCTGCAGGGATTAACTGCTCTGGGCGAGGTGCGGGCGCCTTCCGACCTCGTCCCCATGGTGTTGGGCCGCGTAGGTTTGGTCGATGTGTATTTCAGCCTCACATCGCCCATCGGGCCGGTTTTCGTGGCCTGGAACGAGCGTGGCGTTTCGGCATTGAGGCCAGCGGAAGATGCGGCGCACTTTGAACAAGCTTTTCACGCTCGCTTTGGGCGGAGCGCACGACGCATCGATGCGCCACCCTCCGAACTGTCCAGGGCCATCGAGAGGCAGCTATTGGGCGGCCGGGCAAAGGATCTACATTTCGATCTGCGGGGACTGTCCGAGTTCGAGCAGGCTGTGCTACTCAAAGCATTGGAGATCCCGCGGGGTGAGGTGCGGCCCTATGCTTGGATTGCTGCCGAGATCGAGCACCCGCAGGCGGTGCGCGCAGTAGGCACCGCGTTGGGGCATAACCCGATTCCGCTGCTCATTCCATGTCATCGGGTGGTGCGCAGCGATGGCCGCACGGGGCACTATGCCCTGGGCAGTGAGGCCAAGCGCACCCTGCTGAAGGCTGAGGGCGTCGAGCCTGCCAGGCTGGATCAGTTGGCCGAGGTGGGCGTGCGCTACTATGGCAGCGACACTACACACATTTATTGCTATCCCACCTGCCAGCACGCTCGGCGTATTTCGGACGAGCACCGGGTGAGCTTTAGGTCGGCCACAGAGGCGGCGACGATGGGGTACCGGCCGTGCAAGGTCTGCCGGCCAATCGCCGCGGCTGCATAGCCAAAGCGGGGATTGAACCGCAAAGACGCAAAGGGCGCCAAGGGGTGGATTGATGGTCGAATGTGAGCGCAGCGGCAAGTCTTGTCAACCATGGGCCGGGCATGTGCCCGGCCCTCTAGTTTTCGCAGGCCTTGGGTGGCGCTAGGCCCCTCTCAGGAGCGATTGCGCGAGAATCCTCTCCGCCACCTCCATGGTCTTGACGGCATCCTGGAAATTGGATCCCGGCTGTCGGCCCGCCTTCAAGCAGTCGATGAACTCGCGGTTCTTGGCCTGAAAGCCCCCATAGACGTGCAGCTCGTTGGATCCGGCTACCGCCCGGGTGTCATAGGCCACCCCCTTGGTGTCGCCATCGGCATAGAGGATGCCCTGCCCCTCGTGCTCCGCCTCGACACAGATGTTGGGCGCATGCATCTCCACGGCAAAGATACGCCGCCCGCTCGACCAGCTATTGAGCATGACGCCCGTCGCGCCATTGTCGAACTCGAACATGACCGCGAAAAAGTTGATATCCGGCGTCTGCACCCGCTTGGTGATGCTGTGGATGGCCACCACGTCGCCGCCGCACATCCAGCGCAGCGTGTCTATGGCGTGCACGCCGTCGTCCATCATGTGGTCGCGGGCCTCCAGGTAGGGTGAGATGGCGGACTTGAAAAAGCGGCACATAGCGTGCACGATGGGCCCCCGCTTGAGGCACTCCTCGCGTAGCATGACCACCATGGGACAGGTCCGCCGTTGAAAGCTGACCTGGGTGATCAGGTTGCGCTGTGCGGCCAGGTAGGCCAGGTTGCGCGCCTGGTGGATGGAAATGCCCATCGGCTTTTCGATATAGAGGTTCTGTCCCTGCCGCAGGCACCAGACCCAGATATCGTACATGATCTGTGGCTGGCCGATGGCGTACACGGCATCGGGGGCCAGTTCCTCCACCATGCGCCGATAGTCGCTATAGCGCTGCTCGATGCCCCACTTGTCGGCGGTAGCCGCCAGTCGCTGGGCATCGATATCGCAGATGCCTACCATCTCCACGTCGTCAAACGATGCCAGTGAGGGATAGTGCACGCTGTTGGCCATGCCGCCGGCCCCGATCATGGCCACGCGAACCCGTTTTCCAATAGTCACTGTGTACCTCCCTCAGGCGAACAAGGCCTTGGCGTAGGCGATGTCCTCGGCGATGAGGCGGTCTACGGCCTGCTCATCGCTATATTCGGCGGTCAGGCAGACCACACCATGGTAGGCCCGTCGTTTCAACTCCGTCACGGCCCGCGGCCAGGAGGCCAGCCCCTGCCGCCCGCTAGTCCAGTGATGGCGCCATTCGGCGCTCTCGGCCTCGGGGCCGTTGGTGCGCAGCCAGAAGGCGTTCTTCAAGTTTACCATGCATAGATGCGACCAGATGGCATCCAGGGCCAGGTCGGGTGGGCTGCCAACAAGCGCCTCGTGCGCAGCATCCCACACAGCGGCAACGCGCCGGGGCTCGTACTTGCCGATTAGCTGGCGCAAGCCCACTGCGTTGCCCACAAAGCGATCGCAATGGTTTTGCACGCCGATGGTTACGCCATAGCGCTCCAGTGTGGGCAAAAGGGCATCGTACTCGCGCTGCAGGCGTGCCTCGCCGCTGAGATAATCCTCATCCTTGGCGATGCTGGCCATGGTGCGGATGACCGGCACCCCTGCCGCCGCGCAAGCCACGATGGTCCTTTCATCCGTGGGCCCGGCCACGCTGAGGATGCGCACCCCGGCCTGGGCCAGTTGCCGCGCCGCCACGGGTAAATCCTTCTCCACGACGCCCGGCTCCACCTGGTACCCAGGGCGCACGGGCAATTCGATGCCGTCGAACCCCAGCTTGTGCACGAACTCGCCCAATTGGGGGATGGGCATCGTCTTCCAAGGCTTGGTAAAGACCGAGAATGTGATACCTTCCATCAGAGCTCCTTTCCAGGAATGTGCGACACCAATCCTACTCGAAAATGCCCATTGCTGTAAACATGAAATGCTACTAGTTGACCATTCGGCCCGGCGTGCTATAATAAGCAATAGATTGGCAGAGAATGGCTGATTAGTCGCCAATAGAGGTGGGTATCATGTTTCCTATTCCCGAGTTGGTGGGCATTTCGGACCTACGACTGAGACAAAATGCGATCCTGAACAAGCTGAGTGATGGGCCTGTCGTTCTGACGCAGCGTTCCAAGGCAGTGGCCGTCATCGTCAGTCCTGAGCAGTGGAATCAAATGGTTGAAGAGCTAGAAGATCTGCGTGACATTCTGGCTGCTCGTGAGGCGCGTGCCGATTCCGGGCCTGCTTGGGACCTGGACGAATACACAGCTCAGAGGCCGCAGCGTGTATCGCATAAAGCTGAGTAATCGCGCAACGAAAGATGCTGACCGTCTGCCGCACACGGTCTGGCAGAGGATTCTAGCAGCCCTTGGGACCCTGGTCTAGAATCCAAGGCTTCATGGCTCCGCCAAGATCAAGGGCGAAGAGAACTTCTATCGTTTGCGGGTCGGAGACTATCGTATCCTCTACGATGTTGATGATTCAGCCGATGCTGTCCTGGTTCTGCGCATACAGAGCCGGCAGGACGCCTACCGCGATCTGTGACCTACCCTCAGCGCCAACCATGCTCAGCCAGCTTGGATCGCATGGCCAGGATATCCTGGCTCACGTCGTTCTTTCCCTCGTCCAGATACTCGATCGAGATGTGCCCCTCATACCCGCGGTCTTTCAGCGTCTCCAGCAGCCAATCGAAATCGGTTAGCCCCTGGCCAAAGGGCACCAGCATCTGGTCCAAGGCGGCGTCGCGCAGATGAACCTGTCCCGCCCGGTCGATCAAGGAGAGTGTATCGCGCAAATCGATGCCGTGCATCACCATATGGCTCGGGTCATAGGCCATCGTCAGCCCCGGCACGAGCGACATCAGTTCCAACGATGCAGTGACCGTCTCAGCCACCGAGCCGGAATGGCATTCCAGCGCCAGCGTGATCCCTGCCGGCTGGGTAATGGCCACGATCTCGCGCAAGGAAGCCGCCGAATCCTGGATGACCTCCGATAGCGGACGGGTGCGGTCCACCTGCCGGGGGCCCAGCGTGGCCACGGAGATCGATAGCTCCTGCATCATGCGCACCAGGGCGCGAGTTTGGGCCTCGCGCAGGACGCAGGCCTCGACGGAACGATCGTGCGTGAGAGGCTCCACGGCCGTATTGATAGCCACAGGCACGAGTGCAACCTCGTCAAGGAGCTTGCGCACGTTGGTCAGTGTGGCGTCATAGCCGTGGACAAGATCGGAAGGCATAATGTGCGCCCAGCCTTCGATGGCGAGCAAGTCCACGTATTCGAACCCCAGCTCGCGAATAGCCCGGAGCGCGCCACACAGGGGCATGCGCGTGAATCCCGTGGTGGAACAAGCGACAACCATCGCACGATCTCCTTTCGATGCCTGCCAGCCTGATGTCACGATCTGTGAGATCTCAGACGTGGGTCTACACGTTTCCTTGGGGAAACATGAACTGGAGAGTGAGACGACCGCCATCATAGTGCATCCACAGACAGGGGTCAACGCGAACCCCGCGGCCAACATGCCGCCGTCACAGGCCTTGACAGATATGCGCCGCCGTGTTAGATTGACTGAGCTCGATCACAAGGCACACCAGCTCATAGCGAAGGTGTTGGTGATGATTCGACTGCTAGCGCGGAGGTGCTCCCCATGTATGTAGCCGAGGCTAACCGATATGCTACGATGATCTACAACCGTTGTGGACGCAGCGGGCTCAAATTGCCGGCCCTATCGCTAGGGCTGTGGCACAACTTTGCTGGGGTCGATGTCTACGAGAATGCCCGGGCAATGCTCCTTAAGGCCTTCGATCTGGGCATCACGCATTTCGACCTGGCCAACAACTATGGCCCTCCGCCGGGCTCGGCTGAGGAGGTTCTGGGGCGAGTTCTGCACAGCGATCTGGCGCCCTACCGCGATGAATTACTGATCTCCACCAAGGCGGGGTACGGGATGTGGGCCGGGCCGTATGGTGAGTGGGGATCGCGCAAGTACATGCTGGCCAGCCTGGACCAAAGCCTCAAGCGCATGGGGGTCGACTATGTGGACATCTTTTACTCGCATAGGCCTGACCCTGAGACGCCGCTGGAAGAGACCATGTCTGCGCTGGATAGCGCAGTAAGGCAGGGCAAGGCTCTGTACGTGGGAATCTCGAACTACCGCCCGGAACAGACTCGCCAGGCGGCGCAGATCCTCAGGCAACTGGGCACGCCCTGCCTGATCCACCAGCCCAGCTATAACATGTTCAACCGGTGGATCGAAGAGGGTTTGCAGCAGGTGCTCGAAGAAGAAGGGATCGGTAGCATCGCCTTTGTTCCTCTGGCCCAGGGGCTATTGACTAGCCGGTATCTCGAGGGCATCCCGGCCGATTCCAGGGCGGCCAAGCCCGTGGCCTTTCTCAGGCCAAAAGATGTCACCGAAGAGAAAGTGGCCAAGGCCAGGTCGCTAAACGAGCTGGCGCAAAAGAGGGGGCAGAGCCTGGCCCAGATGGCGTTGGCATGGGTCCTGAGAGGCGGCCGCGTCACGTCGGCGCTCATCGGCGCGAGCAAGGTGGCACAGATCGAAGAGAATGTAGGGGCTCTGAAAAACACGACGTTTTCCGTGGAAGAACTGGCAGCCATCGACAAGATCCTAGCCTGAAAAGCGTTTGACAAAAGCGCAGCGCTGGCCTATTGTGTATGCTGGTCACAGGATGGAGCTCTGATGCACTCAGGAAGCGTGCAGGTCGATCCCATCCTTTGATCAGCGTAGTGAGGAGGTGCGGCGCATGCAACTCAATGACCAGGCTCTCGATCGGCTTGTGCGCTCCATCGTTCAGGCTGTGAACCCGTTGCGCATCATACTCTTTGGCTCGGCTGCGCGCGGTGAGGGCGGACCCGAGAGCGACCTGGATCTACTTATCGTTATGCCCGACGGCACCCATCGCCGGCTAACAGCTCAATACCTCTATCGTAACCTCCGTGGCATCGGCATGCCGTTCGATCTGCTGGTGGCCACACCTAGCGATTTGGAGGAACACAAAGATAACCCCGGCCTTGTCTATCGTACCATCTTGCGGGAAGGGAAGACGGTTTATGCCGCGCGTACTAGCTGAGCCCGGGTCTCCTGATGACTGGCTACGGCATGCCCGAAGCGACCTGGCCTTGGCTCGTACACCGCCGAGGGGTCCCATTCTGCTAGAGACCCTCTGCTATCACCTGCAGCAGGCGGCTGAGAAAAGCATCAAGGCTGTGCTGGTTCTGCTGAAGATCCCTTGGCCTAGGACGCACAACCTGGGTGCTTTGCTCGAATTGCTGCCTGAAGACTGTGCTGTGCCAGATATGGTGGCAGAGGCTACAATCCTGACAGATTACGCCGTGCTGGCCCGCTATCCCGGAAGGTATGAGCCGGTCTCCCGATCTGAGTACGAACATGCCGCAGATCTGGCCCAGGCGGTAATGGCCTGGGCCGAGGAACTCGTCACCGCTTCCTGACATCCCCGAATGGCCTTCGTTTATCTCCAGGCATCTACAGACATGCTTTTGGCGTAGCCGCAGCCCATGATGCGCCAGTAGCCGTTGGTCTCACCACCTACGACGACCACGTGGATATCCTCCAGGCGAAACATGGGAATCAGCTCGTCCTCCGCCGCACGGAGCTTGGTGGCATAGGGTTCCACGCCATTGAGCGCCCTGGGATACACATAGTTTTGGATGAGCTGGTAATCCCAGTACTCTCCTGCAGGGAGGGTGGCGTTATCGTGGAGCCAGCGGATCAGCTTCTCCTTGCTGTCAAAGCCTCCTCGGTCGATGAATTGCCGCGCGGTGATGGGATCCAGCAGCAGCGTGGGCGCATTGTGCGGGTCCATGCCTCGCAGCAGGTTGATGACATGCTCGCGCCAGTGCTTTTCGCGCAGACCGAGGGTAAAGGCGGTGGAGCGACAACCTGTGAAGGCACTGATCACGCTTTCCTGGCGGGCAAAGCCGTGTTGCACATGGAATGGCTCCCAAGGGCTGCGCTCCTCGTTCTCGGCAAAGCAGATGCTGTTGTAAGCATAGTTGTTGCCCTGCGATCCCAAGTACGTCTTGCCGGGCACCGAGCCGCCTTGCAGGTTCTGCGACAGCAGGCCATAGGCGCGCCCGATCGTGGCATTGGCGTGGTTATAGGGTCCCATGGCCCCGATGCCCCAGTTCATGCCAATCTCGTGTCGCACCGGGCCATTGACCACCACCATCGCGGCCGCGGAGCTGGTAGTGCTGCCCCGCGCTGAGGCCTGCGTGGCCGCCAGGGCCAGGATGACGGGGAAATACTCGGGCCGAGCGCCCGCCATCACGGCATTCACGGCCACTTTTTCGACGGTGAATTCCCATGCCTCACGGGTGGAGGTGGGGCGCATGCGCCCTACCACTTGCTCTGGGCTATGGCTGGTGTGGGCCAGCATCTGGGCCACTCGTTCTTCGGTGGGCAGGATGATGGGCAAGCGGTCGGTCCACTCGTTTTCTAGGAATAGCTGGTGCAGATTATCCTCGGTATCCGGATCCACTAGCCGTGGAGTGGAGCGCTCAAAGCTGGCGTGTTGCAACTCCTCCTGGCTCAACGGCCGGGTTAGGGCTTCGATCACCTCTTCCATTACCTGTCGACCGGTGACCGGATCCGGCCCATCGACATAGGCGCGCAGCTCTGCTGGGGACTTGCCCATGACAGGCTGAGGTACGAAGACAAAGCGCTGTTGCGGCATCCCTCGGGCGTATGCCGTCTGCCGCACGGCGTCCACAAACGACTCAGTCTGGATCGACGCTGTGGGTACCCCGTACTGGCTCTCCAGGTTGATGCAATGCACGGCGACCGCCGGCGCGCAGGTGCTTCAATGCCCCACGCCCACGATTGCGGCATCGCCTCGCTCCCGGATCTCTTGAAAGAGGGCTGGGTCCTCTTCCGTGTATACCCCTGATTTGTGTACGAACACCGTGTTGACACCAGGCATGTGTTCTCTAAACCAGGCCTGCATCTGCTCCAATAGGATGTCGCTGTCGTCAAATCGGCAATCCACCAGGTAGACCGTCTTGCCCTGCAGGGTCTCGGGGCGCGGGGCCATCCCGCTTGGCATGATCTGCGGCGGGTAACCCGTGGGATTCAGAACAGTAATCTTGCGGGCCTGTCCGTGGTGTGAACGCTTGGATTCGCTTTCGGTCATCGTATTCCTCCATCACGAGCCGGTGAGCTCGCGTTGATCTGGGCGCAACTCGATAGTAGCGCCATTGATGTCTCGGGCCAGGCCTGGGATTGGCGCGGCTACTAGGGCACGGGCATTATAGGAACGCCCGACAGGGGCGTCAAGCAGTCACTGTTGCCCGGTGGAAAGCGTATATGATCGTTGCCTCATCTAGTATGTTACCCGCCTTTAATCTGGACAAATGGCGGGCTCGCAGTTACAATGCGCGCACTCTCGGTCAGGGCAACCTTCCCCCGTGCGAGGTGTTGTTTATTCGGGACCGGCGAACTTATTGGTCATTATGGAGGATTATCATGGATCTATTCGACAAGTGCTACAACTTTACCAGGGCCGATGAGGCCAGAGCAGCGGGGTATTATCCCTATTTTATCCCTCTCGATGACACGGAAGGCACCGAAGTGGTGGTGCGCGGCAAACGGATGATCATGATTGGGTCGAACAACTATCTGGGGCTGACCACCCATCCCAAGGTGCGCCAGGCAGCCATCGATGCCATCAAGCGCTATGGCACGAGCTGCACGGGCTCTCGCTTTCTCAATGGCAACCTGGCCCTGCACAACGAGCTGGAGCAGGCCCTGGCCGACTTTGTGGGCAAGGAGGCAGGGCTGGTCTTTAGCACCGGGATGCAAGTAAACCTGGGTACCATCTCGGCGCTGGTAGGGCGAGGCGACGTGGTGATCACCGACCGGGAGGATCACGCCAGCATCGTTGACGGCTGCGCCTTGAGCATGGGCGAGAAAAAGCGTTTTCGCCACAACGACATGGCGCACCTGGAGGAGATGCTCAAAGAGAGTGGCGACAAGGGCAAGCTGGTGGTGGTGGATGGCGTGTATAGTATGGGGGGCGACATTGCACCGCTGCCCGAGATCCTCAACCTCTGCAAAAAGTATGGCGCGCGGCTCATGGTGGATGACGCCCACGCACTGGGGGTGCTGGCCGGGGGGCGGGGCACGGCGGCCCACTTTGGCCTCACCGACCAGGTGGACCTGACCATGGGGACCTTTAGCAAGTCGTTTGCGTCGCTCGGCGGGGTCATCGTGGGCGATGCCAAGATCATCGACTATATCAAGCACAATGCTCGCGCGCTGATCTTTAGCGCCAGCATGCCCCCGGCGCAAGTGGCTGCCGTGGCCGCAGCACTTCAGGTGATCAAGGACGAGCCCGAGCGGGTGACCCGCGTACAGCAGATCGGCGAGAGAATGCGCCAGGGCTATCACGAGATGGGTTACAACACGCTGAATAGCCAGACACCCATCGTGCCCATCGTCATCGGCGATCAGATGAAATGCCTGCTCTTCTGGAAGGCGCTGGGCGAGGCGGGAATCTATGTGAACCCCGTGTTACCGCCGGCTTGTCCGCCCAACCAGGCGCTGCTGCGCACCAGCTACATGGCCACTCACACCGATGCTCAGCTCACGCGCGTCCTGGAAACCTTTGCGGTCGTAGGCAAAGAACTGGGTATTATCTAATCAGCTTTTGCTCGATATAGCCATAATAGCAAGAGGCGCTCCTTTGAAGGGGCGCCTCTGTCGATTGCCAAACGTGGGATGGGCTGTGGAAAGAAGTAGTTCGCTCAGGCACCCGTCAAGCCATCTACCAGGTTTGCCTGCAAGAGCAATTGAAATGATTGTCCCGTCCAGGTCGTGAACAGGAGCGTATCCGCAGGCACGGGTTCTCGCGTGTGCACGGAGACGCCATCGATGCCTTCAAGACGGGCCAACCCCAGTTTTGGCGATCCAAACACCTGTGATAGGGCTGAGTATGGCACACGAAGTAGACCAAACAGGTCATCCCGTTCCGGCTCATCCACCAAAGCAGCCAAAAAGGTGACGATGACCGCGAAACGATCCGGATAGACCCGTCCGCCGGCGCGGTAGCGGTTGATGGTGCAAAAGGTGGGCAAAGGATGGTCGCGGGCCTCGACCCGCAGTGTGTCGGCCAGCCGTTGCTCGAAGAGCAGGTGAGTGCTCTGTGCTGGGCGGATAGTGATCCTGGCCTGCAATTCCTCGGCTACCTCGCGGTGCAGGCAGCTCAACACAGTCTCTCCGGCATTGATCTTGCCCCCGATCCCACCGATGCCGCAGAGGATCTGGCCAGCCTGGCCATTCCTTGCCGGGCGGGGAGGCGTGATCTCAAAGTAGAGGGCCTCAAGGTCGCTGACCAGGGCCGAAACGCCGAGGACGTTCCAGGGCCTTCCATCGCAGAGAGAAGTGATTTTGTCTGATAGCTCGGGATAGGTCGTGAAAAGATCGGACATGTTTTACCCCACAATCGCCAAGGGCCTTTTTGACAGAATACAGGGGCGACTGCTGGACAGTCACCCCTGCTGCTTCATTTGGTGCACGGTCTTCCCTGCAGCCTCGCGTCACACTACAGGGAGAACGCGGAGAGCTACTTGCCTCTCCTGGCCAAGGCCTTACCCATGTTGTCCAAGGCTTTTTGGATATTCGGAACCGAGTTGGCATAGGATAGACGTAGATAGCCGTCGCCGTAGCGGCCAAAGGCCGATCCGGAGAGGCAAGCTACGCCAGCCTCGTTCATGAAAAAGGCCTCGGCGGTGCGGCTATCCATCCCCGTGCCCTTGATATTGGGGAACACATAGAACGCGCCCTTGGGTTTGACGCAGGTGACCCCCGGTAGATTGTTGAGCCCCTCGACGATGATATCTCGGCGCTCACGGAAGGCCTGTACCATCTGGCTCACGCTATCCTGGGGGCCCTTGAGCGCAGCCAGGCCCGCATACTGAGTGCAGGCCGAGGTGCAAGAGTTGGAATTGGTCATCAGACGCGTGATCTGGTCGGCCAGAGGGATGGGCATGACGCCGTACCCCAGACGCCAGCCGGTCATCGCGTAGGTCTTGGAAAAGCCATGCAGGAGAATGCTGCGCTCGCTGACCGACATCCCTGGCTGGGTGAGGATGCTGCAGAACTTGCCCTCGTAGAGGATGTGCTCATAGACTTCATCGGCCAGCACCGGGATGTTGCGCTCCACGCAGATCTCGGCAATGGCCTTCATATCCTCTTCTTCCAGCACGCCGCCGGTGGGGTTCTGGGGCGAGTTCAGGATGATCAGCCGCGTGCGATCGGTGATCAGGTCACGCAACTCGTTCACGTCAAAGCGAAAATCGCGCTCCTCACGTAAAGGAATAGGGACGGCCTTGGCGCCCACAAAGTCGATCATCGACTCGTAAATGGGAAAGCCGGGATTGGGATAGATGACTTCGGTGCCCTCTTCGGCGAGAGCCATTATGATGTAGAACATGATCGGCTTGGCGCCCGGGGTCACGACCACCTGTCGTGGATCGACGGGCTGGTTACGAGACTTGCTGGTATACTCGGCGATGGCCTCACGCAGGGGCATGATCCCTGCGGAAGGGGTATAATGGGTGGCGCCCTCGTGCAGCGCCTTGCAGGCCGCCTCGATGATGTGTGGCGGCGTATCGAAGTCGGGCTCCCCGATCTCCAGGTGTACGATTTCTTTGCCCTGGGCCTCCAGAGCCCTGGCCCTGGCCAGCACTTCAAAGGCCGATTCGGTCCCCAGACGACTCATCCTTGTAGCAAGTTGGATCATATGATTCCTCCCTTTTTTCTAGCGCCACCACCCACACTACAGGCGCCCACGCGACATATACCTAGGCGACGCGCGCATAAATATGCAACAGTGTATCTGCAGCCATTGGCCAGGTGAAACGTTTGACCTGTTCAAACCCCCGCTGGCGCAGTTCGTTGCGCAGGGCGCTGTCATCGATGACGCGCCAGAGGGCATTGGCCAGAGCCTCTACATCCTCAGGCCACACACAGAGCGCCGCATCCCCTGCCACCTCGGGCAACGATGAGACACTCGAGGTCACTACGGGCGTCCCACAGCCCATAGCCTCCAGCACCGGGATGCCAAAACCCTCGTACAGGGACGGAAAAGCAAATACTTCCGCCGCGCTGTAGAGGGCAGGCAGGTCATCGTCGTCGACGAAACCGATGAGCCTAACCAACCCACGCAAGCCCAGGGTGTCGATAGCCTCGTAGATGTCGCCATCGAGCCAGCCCCGGCCCCCGCCGATCACCAATTGATGCGGCACATGATGTTGCCGCCGCAAGTGGTCGTAGGCTCGGATAAGGCGGCCAAAGTTCTTGCGCGGTTGGAGCGTCCCCAGACCCAGGATGAAGGGATGCTCTATTTTATACCGCATCAATACGCGCTCCAATTCGGCGGCTTCTGGGCGCACAAAACGATCCTCCACACCCGCATACACCACATAGATGCGATCCTCCGCCACATCCAGTAACTCGACCAGGTCTTGCCGGGTGTTCTCGGAATCGGCCAAGAGCAGATCGGCTCGCTGGACTGAGCGGGGCACGGCGCGCATCAAGTAGGAGAGTAGGGCTGGGGAAGAGCAAGAAGGGCAGCGCATGAACGAAAGGTCGTGCACGGTGAGGACCGTGCGAGCGCCCAGGGTGGGAGGCAACACAAAGTCGGGCGAATGCAGGATATCGATGCGCCCAGTGAATATCTCCACCGGCACCGGCAGGCGCAGGCGCTGCCAGAGGATAGCCAGGTGGCGATCCTGTAGGGGGAACTGGCGCACGCGGAAATTGGACGGCCAGGCGGCGTGGCGCTGGTCGCGCCCGGCGCTATAGAGCACATAGCTGTTCTGGCGATCCAGTTGGGCGAGAGCGCCAACCAGCCCGCGCGTGTAGCGACCGATCCCCGCGCCCTGACGCACGGCCGAGGTATAGTCGATGCCGATCCGCGTCACCGAATCTCCTTATAAGTCCAGACGCGATTGATGCCAAAGTTCCAGAAGAGCACCACTCCGATGGCGATGGCCTTGGAGATGTTGTATCCCCAGGCGCCCCAGGATGAGAAAACATAATGGTCGAGCGAGAGAAAGATAATCTGGTTGATCGCATAGCCGCCCAAGTTCACTACAAAGAACTTGCCCAACTGCGACAGCAAGGGTTTTTCGCGGGACTCGGGAAAAGTCCATAGCCGGTTCCAGGTGAAATTGCTGATCACCGCGGCGGTGAAGGAAAAGGTGTTGGCCAGCCACTTGGCCATGCCAAAGGACTGGATGCACAGGTTAAGGATCGAGAAATCGACCACCGAGCCGATGATGCCCACGACACCGAATTTGGCAAAGCGCCCGAGTTCGGCGCGATTGTTGGCCACCAGGGTTGTGAAGCGGTTTACCAGTTGTGTCATGACGCCTCGAAAGGATGGAAATGAGATCCCTCGCGCCGGAACGCGCGAGCTGCTGGCCGCTGCGCCGGAGTCATGGCTACCGCCAGCCCGAGCATGATTGCCACCAGCAGGTACATGCCGTGGACATACAGGTTATCGAACAGGTTATGCGCCATCAGGTGGCCCCACATCCCCAGCGCTGCCAGGCCCGCCGTCCGCGACCAGGTGTAGGCAGGACTCGTGCTTGCTACATCCATGTCGCGTCCCCTTCGGGTGGGCGCCCGTGCCGCGTTATAGGTGGCCACGGTATCCATACCGTGCTTCCTCACAGCCGCGGGTGCTCGAGCTGCGCGCCAAAGCACAACGAGCGACACCACGCTTAGCATCAAGTACCCTGCCAATCCCAACAATCCCCCTTCGGCCATCACGTGCAGGATATAGTTGTGCGCATGCCCCAAGGGGTCCCTCCAACGTGGCAACGCTACGGCGGGATACTCGTCAGCATACTGGCCGGCCCCCACGCCCAACCAGGGCTGGCGCTCGAACATCAGCCAGGCCGCACGCCAATGGGCCAGACGCTCGATGACGGCAAAGTTATCATCATCGATCTCTACGGCAGCCAGGTCCTTGGCGCCCAAGTAATCGGTCACTTCCAGGGCTCGCCCCACAAAGCCCGATGGCAGGATGGCCAGGGGCCCCGATCCAGCTAGAAAGAGCAAAAGGAGCGCCAGGGATAGGGGCAGCCAGACGCGCCAGCCGAGGGCCAGGATCACCAGAGCCAGGCCCCCCACCATGCCCAGCAGTGCACCACGCGACCAACTCATGATCAGGGCAGCAGACATCACGGGCAACGATACCAGGGCCAATCCCCAGAAGAGCAGGGGGTGCCAGTCACCCCGCCTGG
>CAYQDH010000036.1:15705-19560 GCA_964416075.1 uncultured Anaerolineales bacterium
TCGCCCTCGAGTGAACGCCACGACGTAGGCCACCGGCAAGAGCAGCCCCATGTAACCTCCAAAGGGGTTGGGCTGTCCAAAGGTGCCCGCGGCTCGCATATATCTTCCGAACAGGATAAAGCCGGGCGGCCCGATGCGGAAAAGGAACTGGTAGATGCCCAACATTCCCTGAATCAGCCCCGCCAGGAGCAGCCCCGCCGTCAGGGCCTGGAGGTTCAGTGCCCTGCTTCGCGGCTCGCAACGTGGGTCGCCCGCCTGCCGGCCGCCCCGCTCGGCGACCTTTTCCCCTTTGGTAAGGACGAACTCGGGGCGCCCGGCGCTACTGGACACATAGATAAAAACCAGCAGTGTGGTTAGCCACTTGAAGAGTTCCTTCAATGCGGCAACCAAGTTGTGCGCCGGGAGGAACGAGACCAAGATGGTCAACAGATATGCCAGCAGGGCCCACGTCAGGCCCGATCGCTTGATGTGCACCTGACGGTGAGCCGCCATATGAATCAGCCATGCCCCCAACGAGCCGCCCAGGATCGCTTCGCTGGGACCCAAGGTCAATCCCCCAACCTGAAAGCTCCAGAGCGCGCCAAAGGGCACGGAAAAGGCCAACAGGTAGATGGCAATGTGGGGACGTAAGAGGAAGAGGATTCCCCCGCCAACGCCCACCACGGCTGCCAGGCACCAGGCCAATGGAGCGCGGGCCAGGAGGAAGGCCAAGAGGGCCAGTGCTACCCACCCGCCGGCGACTCGAAAGAGTACGCCCCACAGCCGCTCGCGCCAGGGCATGGCAGGCACGTTGCTGCGCTGCGTGAGAGCCGTCATGCTCACGGGTCCGCGGCCAACCGCTGGCGGAACCAGGCCACTGTGCGAGACAGCCCCTCGTCCAAGCTCACGCGGGGCTCCCATTGCAGGATAGTGCGCGCCCGGGTAATATCCGGTCGTCGCGCATGAGGATCATCCTTGGTGCGTTCGTCCTGGGGACGTACAAAGATAATCTCTGATTGGCTGTCGGCGGCGCGGCATACCGCCTGGGCGAACTGGAGAATAGTGATCTCCTGAGGATTGCCCAGGTTCACGGGCATCGTCTCGTCCGAAAGCAACAGGCGATAGAGGCCGTCCACCAGATCGGCGACATAGCAAAAGCTGCGCGTGCGCGAGCCATCATCGTAGACTGTGAGGGGCTCGCCGCGCAGGGCTTGGCTGACAAAGTTGGGCACCACGCGGCCATCGTTCAAGCGCATCCGTGGGCCGTAGGTATTAAAGATGCGCGCGATGCGCGTGGGCAAGCCATGCGCTCGATGATAGGCCATGGTCATGGCCTCTGCAAAGCGCTTGGATTCGTCGTAAACGCCACGCGGCCCAATGGGGTTCACATTGCCCCAATAGCTCTCCGGCTGGGGATGCACCAGGGGGTCGCCATAGACTTCGGAGGTGGAGGCCAGAAGAAAACGTGCGCCCTTGGCCAGAGCCAGCCCCAGAGCGTTATGCGTGCCCAGCGCCCCCACCTTGAGCGTCTTGATGGGCATCTGCAAATAATCCACTGGACTCGGCAGGGATGCCAGGTGCAGGATCGCGTCGAGAGGGCCCTGGACATCGATGAACTCGGTAACATCGTGTCGCACAAAGTGCAAGTCGGTATGACCCTGCAGGTGGATAATATTGTGTGTGCTGCCGGTGATGAGGTTGTCCATGGCCAACACCTGGTGGCCATGCAAAAGGAGATAATCACACAGGTGCGAACCTATAAAACCGGCGCCCCCGGTAATCAGGACGCGCATGGTATTCCTTTGATCGTTTAATCGACAAGCCACATCACAGTATAGCAGAATGAAATGGCATGGTCAAAGGTGGGGGACCTTGATTCGCGCATTGGTGCGGCGATGTATGGGGGTGATTTTGACATAACACCATGTGAACGAAAAACAGCCCAAATCGTCCATAAGGGGATTCGGGCGCAACCTACCGGGAGACGCTGCGTATAAATACGTGATCGCAGGTTGCAAGGGAGGGCGCCCCTTTTTGTGTCCTGGGTTCATTTCTTTCTGGGTGGGGTATGCCACCAGCTACCGGAGCGCAGCTTTCAGTTTGGGGGCCGCGCATTGCCCTTGTGCGCTCGTTGCACAGGGACCTTCTTGGGAGCCCTGCTGGCCTTTATCACGCTGTATCTTATCGCCCGCGGGCGGCGTGGCAGGTTCCCCATCTGGCAGGTGAACGTCATCCTGGCCGGCCTGATGGCTTGGTGGGCTGTGGATGGCAGCAACTCTTTTCTCTATCTCATCACAGGGCGCGCGTGGCTCTATGAGCCGAGCAACACCCTGCGCCTGATCACCGGTATGGGCTGTGGGCTGACAATCGGCGCCGTGATCTATCCACTGTATCAGGCTTCGGTGTGGCGCGGAGCGGTGAACCGACCCGTGCTGGAGAATGTGGGCCAGCTTGGCCTCTTGCTGGCGGTCGGCGCCGCAGGCATCTTATTGGTGTTAGGGTGGCGCAGCGCGCCGTACGAGTTTTGGGCGGCGCTCTTGCTCGTAGCCGTGCTGGGTGTGTTCACGCTGCTGAATAGTATCCTGGCGGTGATCCTTTTCCGCAAGGAGGGCCTGATCGTTCGGTACGCGGAGTTGGTTCCCTATACACTCATCGGCTTGGTTCTGTCTGTGGCCGAAATCGGGTTGCTGGCGACGCTGCATTATCTGTTGCTGGGTTGAGCATGGCCGCTTCTTGTACCCTGATGGTACTACTGAAAGGTGTCCGCGCCTGCTAAAGGAGGTCCCTGGCCTTAGCACAGATCTCAGGATGGATAGTCCTTGAATGTATCGGGCGGGCCTGATATAATGGTTGTGGCTGGGCGGTTGGTGTCGTGGGCGGTCAAGTGGGGCCGTAAAAAGACGACCCCCACATAAAGGAGGCAACATGGATTTCGGCAAGTCGTTTACCTACATGTTCGACGATCAAGACTGGCTTAAAAAGCTAGCCATTGGAGGGTTGCTGGCTCTCCTGAGCATCATTCCCATTGTCAACATCTTTACTTGGTTGGTCCTGGGCGGGTACTATGTGCGTACCATCAGGAACGTGTCGACTGGCAAGAGCCTGCCTCTCCCCGAGTGGGACGACTGGGGAGGAGACTGGGTCAAGGGCTTGCTCCTGGTCCTAGCGGGGGCCATCTACGGCATCCCCGGCGGCATCCTCAGCGGCATCGGCGGGGGCATTACCCAGTTGATGCAGCAAGGCTCCTCGGATGCGCAGTGCCTTGCCTCGGTGTGTGTAGCCGGCCTGTCGTGCCTCGCCGCTCTGTGGGGGCTGCTGGTGGCGATCTTCCTTCCCGCCGCGACGATCAACTATGCGCTGCACGGCGATTTTGCCAGCTTTTTCCGCTTTGGGCAGATCTGGGATTTCATTCGCAAAAACGCGGGCAATTACATCATCGCCCTCTTGTTGACTATCGTGGCTGCGCTAGTGGCGAGCCTGGGTGTCGTTGCCTGCGGCGTGGGCGTGTTCTTTACTGGTTTCTGGGCTGCGCTGGTAACGGCGCACCTGCTGGGCCAGGTCAAGGCCACGGAGACCGGAACGCCTGTGGCGCCCGCACCACCCGCCGCACCCCTGGCACCCGAGCCACCCAGCGCACCGACGATCAGCACGAGCTATGGCGACTATACGCCCCCGCTCGCTGACGAGACCAAGCCTCTCGAAGAGAAGTAAAGGGTGGCGTAACGGGGCGCCGAGCTCCGGGTCGGTGTGGTCCCCAAATGACGGGTGACACTGGTCCCCCGAGCAGCACGAACTGCTGCTCGGGGGACCTCACCACGGTAAGATTTTAGACGGTAGTACACGTAGTACACGCTCATCACGGTTGGCGGCTAGTGC
>CAYQDH010000037.1:0-16188 GCA_964416075.1 uncultured Anaerolineales bacterium
GTCACCAGCGAAGGCTACGCACAGCAAGTCCGAGCTTACGTCCGAGACCATGGCATGGAAAACACCGTGCAGTTTCTCGGCCTGCTCGATCGCCAGGCCATGATGGAGGAGTACCGCCGCTGCACCGTGGTAGCGCTCTCCTCATTGCAGGAGAACTCCCCGATGGCCGTGATCGAGGCCATGGCCGCCGCCAAGCCCGTAGTGGCCACCCGTGTAGGAGGTGTTCCTGATCTGGTCATCGAAGGGGAGACGGGCTACATGGTCCCAGCGGGTGATACTGCCGCCATGGCTACGAGCTTGGGACGCGTTCTTCAAGATCAGCCCTTGGCCAAGCGCCTGGGCCAAAAGGGTCGCGAGGTGGCGCTGCAGCGCTTTGGCGCCACAGAGATCGCGCGCCGCTACTATGAGTTGTACCATGGTGTCCTAGTGGACGCTGGGGCCATCCAGAGAGGAGCAAGCCATGCGCCTCTGCGTATTCTCTGAACGGCTCGCGCTTCCCGGGGATGAAGGGATCAGGAACTATGCCGTCAACCTGATCCGCGCCCTGACTCGCCGGCATGAGGTGCTGGCCCTCACCACCTTCGGCGCCGACGTGCCCGAGTGGGGTGTGCGCAATGTTGCGGGCAACCAGCTACTGCTCACCGTCGACCTGGCCCGGCGCGTGTGCGCTTTTCGCCCGGAGATCATCTTTTATGTCCCTACGGCAGCTGCGACACCCTTTAGTTTTGCTCGAGCACGAGTGCTTGGGGCCTATGGGCGGGGCGCTCCCGTGGCTCTTGTCGCGCTTCAGGTGCGGCATTACAGGTCGTTGGCCCGCGCCGTTATGTCCGCTCTTTGCCCCGACCTAGTGCTGGTGCAGTCAGCGACGACCGAGGCTTCGTTGCGGCCACTGGTTCGGCGGATGCACAGTTTAGTTCCCGGAATCGACATGGAACGCTTTCGACCGGCAGACCCCAGCACGCGGGAAGCCCACCGAAATAAGTATGGGATCGCGTCCCATACGCGCCTCATCGTCCATGTTGGGCACCTCAAGCGCGGGCGCAATGTGCAGGCCTTGATCCCGCTACATCGCCCGCCCCAGCAGCAGGTTCTGGTGGTTGGCAGCACGAGCACAGAGCAAGACAAGGCCTTGGCGGCGGAGCTGGAACGTGCAGGGCTGCGAGTGATAGCTGATTTTGTGCCCGACATTGCTGCCATCTACCAGATGGCAGATGCCTATGTTTTCCCGGTCCTGGCGGCGGATTCGGCCATCGATGTGCCTCTATCCGTGCTAGAAGCCATGGCCTGCGCCCTACCGGTGGTCACCACCCGTTTTGGCGGGCTACCCGCCCTACTCCCCGATGGGCCAGGCCTACGGTATGTGGATGACCCGGCCCAATTGGCGGAGGCACTGGCGGATGTCGACCCATGGCCCTGTCCAGGCAATAGGGCCATGGTTGAGCCCTTGGCATGGTCGCGTGTCGCCGACGACCTTGTGGAGATTGTACGCGGTATACGGCCATCGCGGGCGGTTGGCGCCCGCGCGGAACCGGAACAAAAAGGATCGCGGTGATAGTATTGTGATTTCGGCACAGGACAAGCAGAGACTGGAACAGCGCTTTTACCCCGATCTAACGCGCCGCGTTTTTGGCGAGTTCGAGGCTGCCTTCATGACACGGCTGGGTGAGCAGGCTGTGGCGCTGGACGCAGGCTCGGGCCCAGGCAGTTGGGTCTTGCAGGCTCAGCGTCAACATCTGCAGTTGCTAGTAGGCGTGGATGTGTACCTGCCCGACACATCCGATTTGGACGCCTTTGTTCTGGCGACCAATGAACGCTTGCCATTCGCCGATTGCAGCTTTGACATGGTAGTAGCCTACCTGGTGTTGGAGCACCTGCCCACCCCACTAGTAGCTTTTCGCGAATTCGCCCGCGTGCTCAAACCGGGGGGATACTTTTGTTTCAAGACTCCCGCCGTGCGCACTCCACTCTTCGCTCTGGCCCATGTTATGCCCACGCGATGGCACAAGCGCCTCAAATCGCGTATCGGCGTAGCCGAGGAGGACGTGTTTCCCACGTACTACCGGGCCAACACCGTGCGTGTCCTCGACCGCGACCTAACTCGAGCGGGCTTATCTCGGGACTGGCTGCGCACTGTAGACCAAACCTATGCTTATCTCTCGCACAATCGCTACACCTATGGCCTGGGTTTGCTGTACAGTCGGCTAACCGAGCTACCCGCACTGGCCTGGTTGCGCAACCAGATTATAGGTATCTACCGTCGTCCCGAGGAGCTGAGATGACCGCGACCGCCCACTCCAAAGTTGACCTGACCATGGCGCGAGTCATCGCGCAGTTGTGGCGCCCTGAGCGCCCGGTGCAGAACCCGGTTCCGCAATCACCTGAGCAAACCGCAGCGAAAGGGCTCGACCATGTGGCCATCGACCATTTTATCGGCGCCTGCCTTCGCAACAAGGTTCCGCTCTTGTCCCTTCCCACCACCATGGCCATGGACAACCCCACCGAGTATGAGCCGGCGGACACTACCCATGACACAGGCCAGGGTCTGCAATTTGGGCAAATTGCCGTACAGGGATGTCATCCGGCCCCAGATGGCGCACCCGCGCCATGGGGTACTACTTTGGCCACCTCTACAGCCTACCGCCAGGCTGTAAAAGCCGAGCGCACCAACTGGTGCAACACACGCCGGGAGTACCTCCTGGTAGAGAAAGCTTTTCAGAGCGTGGGCATTCGCGCCGTGCTCATCAAGTCAGTGGGCCTCCACCCATCGCTGCCCTACCGCTCTGATAACCTGGATATTCTGGTCGATCCTCGACACGATCGACGGGCCCGCCGAATTCTCCTTGATCTGGGGTACATCGAGGTGACCAACGTCGAGGAGCCGCTGAAATTCCTATTCCGCAAGTTCCACTTGGGGGAGTCGATCTCGGCCATTCATCTACACGAGTCTGTCGGCTGGGGAACCGGATTCATGGACGATGCCGCAGTGCTGGCCGACGCCCGACCGGCCCCTGACGATCCCCAGATCTGGATACCCGCGCCCGAAGATGCCCTGCTAATCACCATGGCCCACGCCTTTTACGAGGACAAAGAGATCAAGCTGGGGGACCTCTGGAAAGTCATACACCTCTTGCGAGAGCATCGCCTCGATTGGGGCCGCGTCGAGCGTCAGGCGGCGGGGCGCGGCTGGGCCGACGGGCTGGACACGTGCATCCTGCTCTGGTCATCTTTGGAGCAGCGCCTCTACGGCGACCATAGTTTCCCCGCACAGGTGGAGTCTGCGTGGCAGCGAGTGCCGCCCGCCAGTCGGCGTTATCTCGAACAGCGGCTGGCCGCCGAACCGAGCTTTCCCTTCAAGATCTCGTTTCGCTTTAGCAAGAGGTTGTACTACGGCAAAGCATTGCGGGATCCGGCGTTGCCCGCTCGCCAAAAGGCCGTGGATATCGCGCGCCATACTCTGGCCGGGTTCAAGCGCCGCCTTCCCACGACGACCCAGCCCGCCATGCTGATTGCATTGAGTGGCATCGACGGTTCGGGCAAAACGGTCCATGCGCAGGCCCTGTGCAAGGCTTTGCAGCAGTGTGAGGTGGACGCGCGAGTGGTGTGGATGCGCGGCGGGTCGTCGCCCCTCGCGGACCGGGTCATTGGGTTGGTCAAGCCCTGGTTGGCGCGCGACCACAGGCATGAGAATAGGCGGGTCGGCTCCGAGCAGGATAGCGAACACCACTCCTCTGCTGAGCCCCATGATGCAGTGATACCGGAGAGATACGTCGCAGAGACCCCGGGCATGCTCGGCGACACGCGCCAGGCCAAAGTCACACGCAAGAGCGCCTGGCTGCGTCGCCCCTTGTTGCGCGCCGGCTGGATATCCTTGGTGACGGTCGACCTATTGTTGACCTGCACGAGGCAAGTCAGGTGGCCGCTGGCCCGTGGGCGCGTGGTCATCTGTGACCGCTATGTATACGATGCTCTGGTTGAGATGGCCGCCCTGGCCAATGACAAGCGCGTGCTTGAAGGTTGGGCCGCTCGCCTCCTGCGCGCTCTGTGTCCCCGCCCACGACAAGCGTATTTGATGGACGTGTCGCCGCAGCAGGCGATGGTGCGCAAGCCGGACGAGCTCGAGGGGTTTCTGGCACAACAGTCCTCGCTCTACCGGACGGCCGCTACTTACTGGGGCCTGCAGATCCTCGACACCAATTCTGACCAGGGAACCAGCACCGATCGTCTAGTGCTCAGCGTGTTGCGCGAGTATTACCGCGACTGGCATACGGTTGTCGCGGGGCTATTCTGGGCCAATCCATTGAAGCATGATGCAGGCAACTAAGGGAGAGGCTATGCGTGTCCTGGTACTAACCAATATGTATCCCCACGAAGCTGACGCCTCGTTTGGCACCTTTGTCTACGAACAGGTGCGCGCTCTGCGGTCGCTAGGTGTGGAAATGGACGTGCTCTTTGTCAATGGCCGGGCCAGTCGGTGGAACTATATACTGGGCCTTGAGCGGCTATGGCGCCAGATGCGTACCGTCCGTTACGAGCTCATCCACGCTCATTACGTCTTTTCCGGCCTCATGGCCCGCACACAGCGTCGCTTGCCCATCGTGCAGAGCTTTCATGGTGCGGGCGAGATGGATGGCTACCAGGGTAGGCTGTGCAGATGGCTTGTCACGCGGGTGGACCAGGCCATCGTTACCTCACCGGCCCATAAGGCGCAGTTGGGATACGCGGGGGCGGAGATCATCCCCTGCGGCGTGGATTTGGGGCTCTTTGCGCCCCAGCCTCGCGACGATGCGCGGGCCCAGTTGGGGTGGCCCGTTGACACCAGGGTTGTCCTCTGGTTGGGCGATCCGCGCCCCGAGAAACGCCTCGATTTGGTGCACGCCGCCTATGACAAGCTACACCAACGACGCCCAGACACCACGCTCCGGGTGGTCAGCAAAGTTCCACACCAGACTGTGCCCCTGTACATGAACGCCGCGGATGTGCTCATCCTCTGCTCGGATACCGAGGGATCACCCGTGGTAATCAAGGAAGCGATGGCCTGCAACCTGCCGATCGTTTCTACGGCCGTGGGCGATGTACCAGCAGTCATCCAGGGCGTGGAGGGATGTTACCTGGCCGACCAGACGCCTGAGGACCTTGCCGACAAGCTCGACCTAGCCCTTACCTACGCTCGGCGCACCAGTGGTCGCCAGGCTATTCAGCATTTGCAGACCCGGGGCGAGGCGCGCACGATCCTGGGACTCTACGAGCGGGTCCTGGCTCGACGATCTCAGGCGTCGCAGAAAGGAGTCTCCTCATGAGGATACTGGTGGCCTTGGGAGAGGGTGGCCATACCAAAGAAACCTTGACCCTGGTGGATATACTGGGCGATGATTTGCAATTCGGCTATCTCATCGTACAAGACGACGAGGTCTCTGAGCGCAAGATCCGCCGCCCGGGGCCTGTCTACTATGTGCTGCGGCCTCGGGATAAGGAACATCGCCTGCTTCACGATATCGCCAAGACCCTACGGAGTGCCGCGGATTCGTGGCGCGCCCTAGCTCAGTTCAAACCCGATGCGGTCTTGAGCTCCGGCCCCTCGGTCGCCGTGCCCGTCTGCGTGTTGGCTCGTCTCACCCGGCGCAAGGTCATCTTTGTGGAAACGGGCTCGCGCATTACAGCCCTATCCCTCACGGGACGTATCATGTACCATGTTGCACACCTCTTTTTTGTGCAGTGGCCCGAGCTGCAAAAGCGCTACCCCCGGGCTATCTATGCCGGACGGCTCTTCTGAGCGGGGAGATGTGAGATGATCTTTGTCACCGTGGGCACAACCGACTTTGACGATCTGGTGCGCAAGATGGATGAGCTCGCTCCCTCTTTGGCCGAGCCGGCCATCGCACAGATTGGCCGCGGCCAATATGTGCCTATGCACATGGATAGTTTTCGTTTTGCCCCTTCCCTCGATCCGTATTATCATCAAGCTCGAATCGTGGTCGCTCACGGAGGGCTGGGCACGGCGATGGAGGTAATGCAACGCGGGCTCGCACTCGTCGGCGTCAGCAATCCCGATCGCTATGATCACCATCAGGACGACCTGCTCCAGGCTCTCTCAGAACGAGGCCATATGATCTGGTGCCACAGCCTGGATGATTTACCTCACGCTTTGCAGGAGGTGCAACAACGCCATTTTGTGCCCTATGAATCCGGCCTCCCTTCATGTCACATCGCTAGCGTCATTCGCCAATATCTGGGCCTGTCGACATGATAGGGCCAGGGCGCCCGGAGTAACTTTTGCCCTGTTTGCTCGTCTAAAAGTGTGCTTACCGTCGAGATTCCCCCGGGATTCCCGAGATAACTCAGATACAGAGAGGACACTATGATCCCAGCCAAGAAGACGATCAAGGCATCTTTTGTTTTTTGGCTTTCCTTGATGTTATTGGTGGCCATGCCGCTGGTCGCCGCAGCGGCTCCCGTGACCGAGCCTGCTACACCCCCCGCACAGATCGAGGAGGGCGCGGTTGAGCCTCAATGGGTGCCTTCCGGCTCACATCCCGGCTTCTATGCCGCGCGCGATAATCGCGACCTGAATCCGACCGAATATGCCCTCGTTGGCTCGCACCAATCTTTCTACTGGGACAAGTTGGAGCCCACCGAAGGAAACTATGACTGGTCCGGCATTCAGGCCTTCATCAACCGCGCCACAGGAAGCGGCAAGCGCGTTGCCTTGCAGATCATCACGTTCAATGGACGTGCGAACCAGTACAACGCCAGCGATCCCCCCATCCGTGTGCCCGGGTGGGTCTTTGCTGCTGGCGCCGGCAAGGTGACCACATCGGACGGCTTCCAGATTCCCGAGTACTGGGATCCCGTCTACAAAGCCAAGTACCGCAACTTTGTGACTGCCCTGGGTAATCAGTTCGATGGGAACCCGGCGATCGAATACATCCAACTGGGCGTTGGCAAGTTCGGCGAGACACAGCCCTGCGACGACCGGGATGATGCGGCCGTCAAAGCGGCACTCGAAGCCGACGGCAACACCATATACACTTGGCCTTACATCGTGAACGACATCGTGGACATGTACGCCGACGCCTTTGACACAACCAAGTTGGTGCTGCCCTGTGCTCCCACGTTCGGGAGCGAGGGTGGCCGCAAAGAGTGGATGGACCACGCCATCTCCAGGGGCGTTGGCTTGTTCCCGGCCGGCGTCTATGCCGACCTGGAGTGGGTCGACCTGCGCACCCATGGCTCACTGTCGGGCGCAGGCAAGTACGATCCTATCTTGAACCAGGCTGGCCTCGATACCACCTGGGTGCCTGTCTCTTTTGAGATGTACAACTATATGACGCCCAACTCGACGAGCTTTTTCTGGGCAGTCGCGGGAACCCTTAGTCGCCGTGTCGACTATATCACCGTGGAGCGCGACGTCTTGTACATAGGCGAGCCCAATGACCCGGTCGTGACCCCAATCACCGAGAACATTGCCACCATGGCATGGGCGAGCAAGTACATGGGCAAGCGCATGAGCAATACCCCAAGTGTGTGGACTTTGCTGCGCGAGTCGGGCAACAAGTCTTCCGTCTACCCTCAGCGTGGCAACTATAGCTTTGGTTTGGTGCAAGATGATAGCGCCTCCCAAGGGCGCACGGTCGTCACGACCTATCGCAGCAGGTCAGAGCTGCCGCGTGGCGGCCTGGACGACACCTA
Organism: uncultured Anaerolineales bacterium; assembly: GCA_964416075.1. Lineage (GTDB taxonomy): Bacteria > Chloroflexota > Anaerolineae > UBA1429 > UBA1429 > CAYQDH01. The sequence continues at coordinate 7,687 of CAYQDH010000037.1, forward strand.
CGCCAACCTCGACATCGAGGTCAGCCAGGCGTTCCTGAATGCCGGTCGCACAGGGTATGACGCGAACATGCCTCGTTACGAAGGCTGGATCTGCCGCCGTACCGATCTCGGCAGTGGCAACCCCAACATGGTCTTCAAGGTCGACGACCGCTACATCAATGGCGGGAGCAACGAAGTCACTGTCAGTGTTATCTACCTGGACAGAGGCACCGATTCCTGGAGGTTGGTGTACGACGCCGCCACTGACGCTAGCAAGGTGGCGGGTGTGGTCACCAAGGAAAACACCGGCCTTTGGCGCAAGAAGGTCTTTGCCCTCACTGACGCTCGATTCGCGAACTCGCAGAGTGGCGCTGATTTCCGCATCGAGTCTATGGACAGTGGCAATGAGTATATCCAGATGGTCGACGTCAAAAAGGGTGGCGCATCTCAGGATAGCTTTAGCGTCAACCTGACCACCAACCGCGGTGGGTGGAACCTCGTCTCCGTGCCCCTGGCGCCCGCATCAACCAGCGTCGCTAATTTCCTCTCCAGCATCTCAGGCAAGTACGACCTGGTGCAGGCTTTCTATGGTGGGAACTGGCACAGCTACCCGTCGGGGGACCTGACCACGGTCGATCAGAAGATGGGCCTTTGGATCCACGTGACCCAGAACTGCACCCTGACGGTGGAGGGAACCGCGCCGGCAAGCACGACGATCGCGCTTACCTCGTCGAGTAGCGGCTGGAACCTGATGGGCTGGCCAACTGGCGGCGCGCGTTCCGTCTCCACGGCCCTTTCCAGCATCGCGGGCAAGTACGACAAGATCTATACTTACGATGCCTACGATGCCACGGACCCGTGGAAGATCTACGATGTCTCGGCGCCCAGTTATGTGAATGACCTGACACAACTTGTGCCGGGCAAAGCGTACTGGATACACATGACATCCAGCGCCGACCTCGTGGTGAGCTACTAGGATCAACCAAGGGGTCCATGGGCACGCCCTCTACGGGGGGCCGTCCATGGGCCCCCCTGCCGGGGCCATCCCCGAGAGAGAGTGGACGGGAAAAGATGACCAGATCCGCAAAGAGAACGCTGCTGCTGACGCTGTGCGTGTGCGCCATCCTGGCTGTGGGCGGGCTTCTGGTCCACGCCGCCCCGCCCCTTCCGGCTACTTTTTACGGGACCGTCAAGGTGAACGGGGCGAACGTGCCCGCGGGCACGTCGGTGGATGCTTACATTGGCGGCATATCCTATGCCAGCAAGCCAGTGCAGATATCGGGCGCGGACACGGTGTATGTGTTGGACGTGCCCGGAGATATCCCCGAGATAGCGGGCAAAGAGGGTGGTGTTGAGGGAGATGCCATCCAGTTTCGCGTGGGCGGCCTGGTCTGCGCGCAGACGAGTGTGTGGCACCAAGGCACACAGACCAATCTCAACCTGACGGCCACGGGGACAATGCCGACATTGACGCCGACACCTCCCCAGCCACCTACCAATACACCTACCATGACGCCTCCGGCGACTGTCACGCCCCAGGTGACCTCTACGCCCCAGGTGATCGACCTGAAGCCGAGCAACACCACCGTCCGTGACACGTTCTTGGATTCGGCAAATGCCACTGCCAACTATGGAAGTGGTGTACGCATGAAGGTGCGCAGCATCTCGGGCATCAACTATAGACCACTGATCTACTTTGACCTGTCGACGATCCCCGCCGGCTCGACGATCCGCAGTGCGACCTTGAATCTGTATATGGACACCTATTCGCACCTGCCGGACCAGTCGCCACGCATCTCCATCTACAAGGTCAAGCAAGATTGGGCCGAGATGGAAGCCACATGGAACAATCGCACGAGTAGCGCGTCTTGGAATACGGCCGGCTGCGAAAGCTCCGCGGACCGAGATACCAGCGAGAGCGCCTACAAAGTCGTTAGCGCGATCAGCACATGGTATGACTGGAATGTGACATCACTGGTGCAGGGGTGGGTCTCTTCGCCGACCAGCAACCGGGGCATGCTCCTAGTCTCCAATACGTCGCGCGAGGTGCGTTTCTATACTTCCAACGATGTCGATGTGCGCTTCCATCCCTACCTGCGCATCGACTACATTGCCACTGCTGGCCCCACAGCGACCACTGCGCCGGTCACGCCAGGCACCACCCCGGTCGTAACCCCGGCGCCGGTGGAGATTCGCGGCGCCAGCCAGGACACTTATATCAACAAGCTCGACGAGAGCAAAAACTATGAGAACAAGCCGATGGTCGTGCGCGGTGCAGGGGAAAAGCGCGCCCTTCTGAACTTTGACGTGAGCGCCATCCCTTCCACCGCTCAGATCACGTCGGCGACGTTGCGCCTGGCTGCTACGAACTATGATGACGGCAAAACGCACCTGTCCCTCAATGTAGAAGCTTATCTGGCCAACCGCTCGTGGCTAGCCAATCAGGCCACATGGCTCAAGGCCACCGATGCCGCTTCCTGGGGCCAGGCAGGCTGCAGCGCGGTCCCGTCCGATCGGGCGGCCACTGCGGCCAGCAGCACGGTGGTGCAAAAGATTTCGGGCTCAACGATGTCTTCGATGGTTTTCTATGACTGGAATGTGACCTCCATCGTGCAAGAGTGGGTGCGCAACCCCTCGAGCTATGCGGGATTGCTGCTCATGGCGCAAGACGGTAACTATCGCGAGATGAGCTTCTATGATACCGCCTACTCTGTGGCAGACTATCGGCCGCTCTTGAGGGTGAATTGGGTCCCGGGCAGCACGCCCACGTTCACCCCTACGCCAACATCGAATGTGACCAGCACGCCGACACGCGTCTTGCCCGCTGGCAAGGGCGCTGTCGCGGGAGAGGTATTTGATGATCTCAACGCCAATGGGCGGCGCGACGGAGGCGAGCCGGGTCTGGCAGGTGTGCAGGTACACCTGTGGCAAAGCGGGGTACTGATCTTTTCCCAGGCCACAGGCGGCAACGGCAGCTACAGCTTTGATGCCGTGAACCCCGGCTGGTACCTAGTCAAAGAGGTTGATCCGTCGGGCTACCTATCACCGCCTAGCAGCCCTAACGAGATCTACGCACAGGTGATCGAGGGACGGGTGACAGTGATCAACTTTGGCGATTACGATCCTCGATATGTGACGCCGGGACCTGCCGTCAGATTACCGATCCTGAGGAAGAACTGAGCGTTCGCAATGGCGGGACAGACGGCTGTCCCGCCATATTCCGATCCTACCCCGTTTTTTTACGCGGCAGGATACACAAAGCGGCGCATCCTTGATGCGACAACCTATTAGTGAGGGGGTATGGTAGTATCCATGCACAGATCCACCCAGCGTTTGGTGCCCTTGATTCTAGCTCTGCTGTTGGTTTTTCCCACATTGGCGGTGCTGGCGGCTCCGCCCGCTCTCCCAGCCAGCTTTTACGGTCGGGTTCGAGTCTCCGGCGCGAGCGCTCCTGCCGGGTCGACAATTTTCGTCTATAGCGGGGGCGTCGAGTTGGCCTACATCGCGGTCACCCAGGATCCCACTCATGGTTCTGTCTACGCTCTAAATATCCCCGGTGACAATCCGGATACCGGCCTGATTGACGGGGGGAGAGAGGGTGACATCCTGACGTTTTATATCCAGCTGCCGAGTATGCAACGCATTAGAGCCGCACAGACCGGCGTATGGAGGAGTGGTGCGAATGTGGCGCTGAACCTTTCAGACAGATCCACTATCTACCTACCTATGATTTCGTCCGGATATTCGCGCTGACCATAACATCATCGGCGCCTAGTTCCATCCATCAATAGATCGTAGCTCGTGTCCAGAGGGGCCAACCGTGACGTATGCCATGAGGTGGCCCCTCTGACGATCAGCAGGACAACCAGCCCCGATTCTATGCCCGATCAAGAGTTGCACCAGACATGCATAGCGAAAACATCCCATGAAAAACCATACCGGACGCCCGCTCATCCTGCTGCTGTACGCTATGGGCATGAGCCAGGCTCTGTCGCCGGTATGGGCGAGCCTGCCACCCGACGCCGATGCCACGGCGCTGGCGATCTATCGCATGGGTTCGACTTGGCCCTGGGAGCCCGAAATCGCGTGTTGGAGCAGGTTACTGAGGTAGTGTCTACATTATGCGTAAGGTTGGATTTGTACTCTGCTCGTGCTACTATGTAGGCTGTGAAATGTAATCGATTAATTTGCCCTGGGGTATCGAGGAGCACGTTCCGTGTTCGCACAACAGTGCTGCGCCTGGTATCTGGGTAGACGCCGTAGGCCGATTCGTGGATCTCTCGGTTAGGGCGCTACCGGGCAAAGAAAGACTTGGACGTGGGACGGCCTTGTGTTATTCGGAGGGAGGATACAGTGAAACGCCTATTGTTCGGCCATCGTTTGCATCGTGGGAAGATTCCTTTCTGGCTGCCCATTGGATTGATCGTCCTGGCGCTGTGGCAAGGGGGTGCCTTTGCCGGTTCAGACCCTTACGCCAGCAATGGGAAGGCCATCGTGCATGCCGACGAGCTCCCATCGCCGACCATCTCAGCCACTCCTAGCGAAGAGCCGACGAACACCGTCACCGTTACTCCGACGGTAGCGACCTCCACTCCCCTGCTGCCAACATCGACCCCCACACCTACGGCCACGCCATCGCCTACCACAACACCGACCGAATGGTTCGATCCGGCCCAGGTTTACCAGGTTTGGTGTGGTGGCGTTTACCAGGGGGACACGACGGGCAAGCCGAACAGAGTTTCGCTGTACACTGCTTGTGGCCGTCCGTGGGATGAGAGCGGACCTGAGGACGTTTATGCTATCCCCAAGACAGTCTCGGGTGACATGACGGCCTCTATCGAGCCTCTCGATCCTCTTGCGGACATGGATCTTTTTCTTCTGAGTAGCCCCTATGCCAGCTCATGCATCGGATCAGCCGAGTCTCGCGGCGTCTGGGAGGACCTCGCGCCGGGCACCTATTATCTCGTGGTCGATGGTTTTCATGGCGCTGCTGGCCGCTATCGGCTGACCCTTAGTTGTTCTGACGAACCCACGCCCACCGCTACGGCTACCTTTACGCCACAGTATTTCCGTTTGCCTATGGCCTTCAAACCCAGGCCCGCCACCGCGACCCCCACGCCAACGTTAACACCGACGGCTCCCCCCTATAGCGTGGGCATCAATTGCGGGGGCGGCGATTATGCGGCCAGCGACGGCATCACGTATGGGACTGATCGTCCCTATTCGGCGGGCGTCTGGGGCTGGACAGGTGGCCAGGCGAACTTTGTCACCACCACCACAAAGGAGATCGTTGGCACCACGGACGATCCGCTCTATCAGAGCCAGCGCTATGGCATGGACGCATATCGCTTTGACGTGCCACGCGGTCGCTACAAGGTTTACCTGCGGTTTTCCGAGATCTTTCAGTACATCAGCGTGGGGCAGCGGGTCTTTAATGTGCAGCTCGAGGGCATCCCCTATATCATGAATCTTGACCTCTTGGCCAAGGGGGCGCGCGTGCACCCCTACGACCAGGAGCTTTATGTCGACGTGACGGACGGCCGACTCGATATCACCTTTAGCCAGGATCCTGGATACGCCTTTGGCCCGGTGTTGAATGCGGTCTCGGTGCAATACGCAGGGGCGCCTTTGACCCCCGCGCCGCCTGCACCCTAGTTTTTGGAAGTTGGGTAGAGGATGGAAGGTGGAGAGGGGGTAGTCGTCCGCGCCCATGGTGGACACTATTACGTGCAGATCAAGGGCAGGGTGATCGATTGCTCGCTGCGGGGACGCCTCAAGAAGGAGCGCACCCGCAGCGACCTGGTCGCGGTCGGCGATCGGGTGCGCTGGTCAACCAGTGAGGAGGGTCAGGGCCTCATCGAGGAGGTCCTGCCTCGCCATTCCGTACTCTCTCGCACGCCGCCGCCGCCTCGCGCCCAAGTAGAGCAGGTCATTGTAGCCAACCCCGACCAGGTGTTGATCGTCTTTTCACCCTACAATCCTCCCCTCAATCCTCTGATGTTGGACCGCTACCTCGTGGCTTGTGAGGCGGTTCAGCTCCCGTTCATTATCGTGCTCAATAAAGCCGATCTACTGGAAGAAGGAGAAGAGGACCCTCTTGGCGTTTACCGCCGTATCGGCTATGATGTGTGTCGCACAAGCACGGTGACCGGCCAGGGACTGGATGAGCTGAGACAGCTCCTGCGAAGCAAGATCTCGGTTCTGACCGGACCTTCAGGAGTGGGCAAATCAAGTTTGCTGAACGCGCTGTGGCCGTCATTGGAATTGTCCGTCGGTGAGATTAGTATGGTCCATGATCGTGGACGGCACACCACGGTGGTACCCTACTTACTCAACCCCGAAGATGAGACGTATGTAGCCGATACCCCTGGCTTGCGTCAGTTTCGTTTTTGGGATATCGATCCCGAGCAACTCGATGCCTTTTTCCCAGAGATGCGTCCCTTTCTGGGTCACTGTCGCTTCTCGCCTTGCACGCACACCCATGAGCCGGGCTGCGCCGTACGAGAGGCTGTGGAGAGAGGCAAGATCGATCCTTTGCGTTTCGAGAGCTACCTTCGCATGTTCGAACATGGTTTCTAGGTCTGCTAGACGCCTTCAATCCGAACGTTACACACCGAAAGCAAACAGGGATGCCAAGATGCGTAGGAAACGCGCACTGATCCTCGGGCTTGTGCTGCTGGTTGTCATACTCGGCGGGTGCCAGGCTGCCACGGTTAGAAGCGAGCGCGTCGAAACCGGTTGGAGCCGAGGTGAAAACCTGGGCCAAGCCGCGCTGAATAACCGAATAGGGATGGCTGTCAGCCCCCAGGGCGATCAGGTGAGTATGGTGTGGGTGCAGGAAGAGAGCTCCAGCGGACAGCATAGGCTGCGCCTCGTCCAAGTGGATCGTGGCGGACAGGCACAACTTGAGCACGATCTGGCGATTGAGACCATAAACCCCGAGCAGGTCCAGATCTTTCTGGGCCAGGGGGGTGCTGTACACGTTTTCTGGATCGACGGGCCCAGAGGCGAACGCCAGCTATTCTATGTGCAGGTCGACGCCGCGGGCGCGCTAATCACCTCACCGTCTGTTCTCTCTCTCTCGGGGGCCTCCGTTTCCAGCTATTCCCTGGACCAGGACGAGCGCGGCGAAACTGACGCCTTTTGGGCGTCTCGTGAAGGCCAGAATAAAGGCCTCTACCATACACACATTGCTGCGGATGGCCAGATCAGCGCTCAGAGCCAACCACTAAACAGCGAGGGGTTTGACCCCGCGGTTCGTATCGATCGTGAAGGTCGCCTACACGTGGTGTGGTATGAGGAGCCCAAGTTCAACGAGTACAAGCTCCGCTATGCCATCTACGATGCTGCGCGTGATTCGCTCGCTCCGGCGATCGACCTCTCTTCGTTTCCTACGGGCTTGGGCCTCACGGCGCATCATCCCGCTCTGGGCCTGACCACCACGGATGCCTATGTGTTCTGGTCCCTCGAGCGGCGCGGTGGCGGCAGAACGGAGCCGATGGCCGAATCCTACTGGATATCTTTTCCTCTCGGACAAGCCGACCAAGCGAGTAGGCCCCGCCAGGTGAGCGTGTCACCGCTCAACCATCCTGACCACAGCACCACCTTGGGTGGATTCGATACGGGGAACTGGGTCGCATCCTCTGAGGACACGCTGCCATCTACCTTTGTCTATCTGCCATCTCCTATCCGCGGCCAGTTAGAGACATTGCCCGTGGCTTTTTCGGTCCAACTAGAGGGCCGCACACAGAGCATCGTCCAGATCGCCGTGACGCTCTGGGCCGATGGCGAGATGAAGGGATACCAGGTTGCAGCGCGAACACGCACTACGTCGTTACGACCCGTCCTGGCTGCGGACCAAGAAAATCTGCATCTAGCGTGGATCGACACAGCCGGATTCGGCCAATATGATGTATTCTATGCCAGCTCCTCGCCCGAGGTGCGGGCCAACTTAAGCCGCATCATGTTTTCGGACATAATAGCTTCCGTGATGAATGTGGCTTGGGGGGTAGCCCAGGCGATGAGTTTTGTGCCCATAGCCCTGGTGTGGGCCTTTTTACCACTCCTGGTGGTGTCGATATACGCCGTTATACGTGCTGAGGACGACATGGCACGCAGGGGGCCTCGCGTCGTGTTAGGCGTGGCGGTCGTCTTGTATGTTGCGTTCAAGTACCTCTTTCGCCCCAACTGGCTGACCCAATTTCCGTTGCCACATAGCACGCCGCTAGACGTCGCAGCCGTGATTATTTACAGCGCACCTTTTGCCATTTCTATACTGGCTGGCTTAGCCACGTGGTTTTACGCCAAAAGGCGAGAAACGGCATCGCTGTTCCCCACTTTGGCCGTCTTTGTGGGAACGGATATCTTGTTGACGTTACTCATCTATGTGCCTAGGATATTGGCAGAATAGAGAAGGGAATCGAGAGAAAGCTTATGTCTACCTTGCAGATACAGACTATAGAAAACGGCAGCATTACTTCGACGCCTGGGTTCGAGGCCGCAGGAGTCTCGTGTGGGCTCAAG
>CAYQDH010000037.1:16198-19221 GCA_964416075.1 uncultured Anaerolineales bacterium
GGGAGGCGCCCTCGACCTGGCTCTGGTCTATGCGCCTCATCCCTGCGTAGTCGCTGGCGTCTTTACTACCAATACTTTCAAGGCTGCACCCGTCCTGTATGACCAAAAGATCCTGGCCAGTAACCCCGCTGGCCTGCGGGCTGTGGTCATCAATAGCGGCTGCGCCAATGCCTGTACGGGCGAACAAGGCATGCGCGACGCCGAGGCGACGGCCCGCGCTGCTGCGTCGGCCCTGGGCATCGCGGCAGACGACGTCGCTGTCATGTCGACCGGTACTATCGGCAAGCCCATGCCCATGGACAAGATTCTGCCTGGCATAACACACGCCGTAGCCGAACGTACTGCCACCGTGGAGGCTGGTCACACGGTGGCACGGGCCATCATGACCACCGACACCCGTCCCAAGGAAGTTGCCATGCGCGTGACGGTAGGGGCACAATCCTTTACCATTGCTGGCATGGCCAAGGGTGCGGGAATGATTCATCCCAACATGGCGACCATGCTGTGCCTGGTCACCAGTGACATTCCCGTTCGCGTCGATCTCGCTTCGATGGCTCTTCGAGAGGCCATTGAGCCGAGCTTCCATAGCATTACAGTGGATGGAGATACTAGCACCAACGACACTGTGCTCTTTATGACCAATGGCTCGGCCAGCATGCCCGTGCTGGCGGACGAAACAACGCCTGTCTGGCATGCTTTTGTCGAGGGTTTACAGAACGTGCTTACGTACCTGGCCCAGGCCGTCGTACGGGATGGTGAAGGGGCCAACCATGTGATTACGATCAATGTACGAGGGGCGCGTAACACGATCGAGGCTCGCCAAGTGGCCATGACCGTGGCCAAATCACCTCTGGTCAAAACGGCCATCTACGGACAAGATGCTAACTGGGGACGGATCATCTGCGCTGTGGGATACAGTGGTGTGCCCATCGATGTGCAACGGGTCGGCGTGTGGTTGGGGGATCTCGAGCTGGTGCGTGCCGGCACGCCGTACAACATCGACGAGGAACGAGCCAGCGCCATCCTGGCCCAGACGGATGTACCGATCGGCATCGACCTTGGGCTGGGCACAGCCGAAACAACAGTGTGGACTTGCGACTTGTCGCACCGCTATATCGATATCAACGCTCACTATCGCACATAGCACCGATTGCACCAGCGGCAAAGATCGGTTCGTCCTGGCTCAGGCCCTGCCCAGCCAGTGCACGGCCAGTTCGGCATAGACCTTAGCGGCTGATTCCAGGTCTTTAACCCTCACCTGGTCGTCGATGGTGTGCGCATATCGCTCTTCACCGGGGCCGAAGCCCAGGGTAGGGATGCCCGCTGTCCCCGCGCTGTATACACCATCGGTGGAGAAATCCCACCTGCCCACCCTTGGCATAAAACCTAGCACATCCTCGATCACAGCTTCGGCCATGTTCAGAGTCGGCTCGTCCTCAGGGGTTACCCAGTAGGGGAAACACTGGCGCGCTCTGATCTCGTAACCCGTGTAAGAAGTAGCCACATATTCGGGCACCAGGATACTCCCCTCGGCTCCCTCACGCGACAACACCCGGCGCACTTCGGCCAACGCTTTGGCCTCAGTTTCGCCGATGGTCAGGCGCCGATCAATGTAGAGCGTGCAACGGTCGGGCACCGTGTTGCGGCTCCCAGCTTGGCTGCTAATCTCGGTAACGGCGATGCTCCCTCGGCCCAGGAAGGAATCGTGGTTGAGTTGCTGGGCCAGTAACTCCAGGCCCACGATCACCCGCGTCGCCGCATAGATAGCATTAGTGCCTTTTTCGGGAACGGCGGAATGACATGACCGGCCTCGAACGTCGATGCGGAGCTCGATGCGTCCACGTTGCCCACGAGCCAACTGTAGGTTGGTGGGCTCACCCAGAATGACCCTATCGGGCCGCAGCCCCTCGACCTCAACCAGATGCTGGAGCGCAGCCCCCTCACAAGGCTCTTCATGGACGACGCCCACGATATACAGGTCGCCCGCAAGCCGAACCCCACTATCCACGATGGCTTTACCAGCGTAGACCATCGCCGCCAGGGCACCTTTCATGTCCGAAGCGCCGCGCCCGTAAAGCACCCCACCCTCAATGATACCACCATAGGGGTCATGCTTCCACGCAGCAAGGTCCCCCACATCCACCGTGTCCATGTGCGCGTCGTAGAGAAGCCTCTTGCCTCTATGAGGTCCGATACGACCGACGACGTTACCAATGCGATCGATAGTGACTTCATCAAAGCCAACTTCGCGCATCTCTTGGGCCGCCAGTGCAGCCACCTCCCCCTCGTCTGAAGATAGACTGGGTGTACGGACCAATTCCTGGGCAAACGCGGTCAAGCGACCTGTGTCAATTATCTTGAGGGATGCCATCTCTACTCCAAATTCCTCCTGGTCAGGCTGTACCTGGTGTCAGTCTAGTAGGCGCCCGACCCGAACAAGACCGCGGGAACGCTTCGCAAAAGAATGCGCAGATCGAGAAAGGGAGACCAGTTCTCAATGTAAAAGATATCCAGCAACACCATTTCATCAAAGGTGAGGTTGCTGCGTCCACTAACTTGCCATAGCCCCGTAATCCCTGGCGCTATGTCCAACCGCCGGAGGTGCCAGGGCGCGTACTTGGCCACTTCGGAGGGCAATGGCGGGCGAGGTCCGATGATACTCATCTCGCCCTTGAGCACATTCCACAGTTGAGGTAGCTCGTCAATGCTGGCGCGCCTCAGTATTCCGCCGATTCGCGTACGTCGCGGGTCATTGCGCATCTTGAATATGGGGCCTGTAGCCTCGTTGCGCTGCTGTAACTCGGCCATTTTGGCCTCAGCGTCGACATACATGGAGCGGAACTTGAAGCAAGTAAATTGCTTGCCCCCTTTGCCCACGCGTGTCTGGCGGAAAATGACTGTGCCCGGCGAGTCTATGCGGATAGCTAATGCAACGAGCAGCAACAAGGGCGAGAGAATGATCAGGCTCAGGCTCGATAGCAGGATGTCGGCAGCCCTTTTATAGGCCACCTGCCAGTCGCGTA
>CAYQDH010000038.1:0-9339 GCA_964416075.1 uncultured Anaerolineales bacterium
AGGAACACCAGGGCTACCCCGGAGTCCTGCATGGTGGCATCATATCCGCCATCTTGGATGAGACCATTGGGCGAGTCCTGGTTCAGCGTGATATCTGGGCCATGACGGCTGAGCTCAAGATTCGCTTCATCAAGTCGGTGCCCCTGGGACAACCGATCACCGTCATCGGCGAAATGGTCCGCCTGCGCAGCCGCACCCTGGAGGGTAAAGGGGAGATCAGGCTTGCCGATGGCACACTCGCCGTCTCGGCCGAGGCCAAGTATATCCTCCTGCCGCCGGAGCGCACGGACCGGTTTCGCGAGGAGCTGGGCTTTTGGCAGGTGGTTCCCGATGAGGATGAGCTGGCGAATCTCTGATCGTCGTAAAGGCGGGTCGCAACCGCGGACCCGCGTCTTGCGTATTATGTGCAGACATGCCATCTCAAGAATTAAGGAGGGTTGTTACGTATGGACGATAAACCCAAAGATAGGAAGACCTTGTACATCGTGCTTGTGATTCTGGGTCTATTGCTGAGTTGCGGCCTAGGTGCCCTTCTTGGCGGGACGGCGGGCTTCTTTGCCGGGCGGCGCTCGGCTATGGCGAATATAGGACGAACCTTCGGAGGGCGGATGATGCCCTGGCTAGAAACGCCAGCGCCGGTCGTCCCGGAGGTCCCACGCATGACTCCTCGGGCGGGGATGCCTTTTGCCGGCGAAGGCGCCGTGGTCATGGAGGTCGTCGAGGATAGCCCGGCCGATCTCGCTGGGTTGCGCAGAGCGGACATCATCTTGGTCGTGGACGATCAGGTCCTGGGTCCGGATAGCGATCTGCGTGATGTCCTGGACGGCTACCAGCCCGGCGATATGGTTGATCTGACCATCATGCGGGGGGCCAAAGAGTTTACGGTGTCGGTCGAGCTCGGGGATAATCCCGACACATCGATCACTAGGCCGTGGCTCGGGATCTCCTATCGCATGTTGAGCTCCGACGAATAGGCGGGTCTAGGCGCGCTTTGCAGCGCGAGCATGCGGCTTTCGGGGTGAGGTCTGGCGCCCGCCACAGCAGGTGTAGACCCCACCCTGATTTGGTTATTGAGCCCTCGATATCGTGCCACACCCTACGGCTGTCGGAACGCCGGTCCTGCTCCTTGCCTTGCCACACCTAGCGCGCAATGCTATACTGGCTGCATCTATGAGGTGTGCCAAGGAAATGGAGCGAGTCATGGCTGAGACCTGTGAGGTGCAACTAGATAACGGCCTTCAAGTGATCCTCAAGGAGGCGCACGCGGCTCCGTTAATCAGTACCTGGATGTGGTATCGGGTGGGCAGCCGCAATGAAGTGGAGGGCAGCACCGGCGTCTCGCATTGGGTAGAGCACATGATGTTCAAGGGCTCGCCCAAGTACCCCAAGGGATCTATCATGCGGGCCGTGGACCGCCGCGGTGGCTATGTGAATGCCATGACCAGTTCCGATTTCACGGCGTATTATGCAACACTGCCGGCCCAAGCTGCCGAATTGGCTCTTGACATCGAGGCGGACCGCATGCTCGATGCCATCTTTGACGCTGAAGAAGTTGAAGCGGAGCGCACGGTGGTCATCGCCGAGCGCGAGGGCTCTGAAAACGAACCTCGTTATGTGCTCGGAGAGGAGTTGACGGCTACAGCTTTTCGCGTCCATCCCTACCATCACCAGACCATTGGCTGGAAGGGTGATCTGCAACGCCTCACACGAGAGCAGCTCTACACTCACTACAAGCTCCACTATATGCCCAACAACGCTGTTCTCGTCGTTGTGGGCGATTTCCAGACCGACGACTATCTGGAGCTGGTGAGGCGTTACTTTGATAAAATGCTGCCCGGGGAGCAACCCATGCAGCTAGCGCCCCAAGAGCCTCCCCAGCAGGGCGAGAAAAGGGTCACCCTGCGCATGCCCGGCTCGGCGCCTCTGCTGCGCCTGGCCTATCATGCTCCACAGGTCGCTCATCCCGACTTTATGCCCTTGGTGGTGGTGGATGCGCTGCTTTCCGGGGGCAAGGCCATGTTTGCTTTTGGCGATTCCCCGGCGCGCAGCGCGCGCCTCTATCGGGCGTTGGTGGAGACGGGGTTGGCCTCCTCGGCAGGAAGTAATTTCCACCCCAGCCGGGATCCGTATCTCTTGTCTCTGGGCGCTACCGTGAGAGACGGCCGACAGCCCGACGAGGTGGAGCGCGCCATGCTTGCCGAGGTGGCTGCTCTCCAGCAGGAGCTCGTCCCTGCTAGCGAGCTGGCTGTGGCCATTCGGCAGACTCAGGCCCAGTTCGCCTATAGCGCTGAGAGTGTCACAGGCCAGGCGCTTACCCTGGGATTCCTAGAAATCGTGGACCACCATCGGCGCTTGGATGGCGTGTTCGACGAGCTCGCGGCGGTCACACCCGCTGATGTGCAAAGGGTGGCGCATACCTACCTGGGAGAGGACAATCGTACCCTGGGGTGGTTTTTGCCAACCGGCTCGGGTGGCGGGACGGGCGATGACGAGTCTCCAGCAGCCTATGCGCGGTTCGCAGATCGGCGCCTCTGGTTCCTTTCTGAGCCTGTATCGCGTTATGGTATAAACCCCGAGACGGTGCTGCGTCGCCGGTTAGACAACGGGGTGACGGTCCTCGTAAAAGAGAATCCAACCAGCCCCTCCGTATCTATAGAGGGCAGGCTCCTCGCTGGCGCCGGCTACGATGAGGATGCCACGGTGGGGTTGGCTTCGTTCACTGCCTCTATGTTGCGACGGGGTACCCATCACCATACATTCCAGGATGCGAACCAAGCCCTGGACAATGTGGGCGCTTCCCTCGGTTTCGCGGCGGGACTGGACGACGTGGGTTTTTCTGGGCAGGCCCTGGTGGAGGATTATGACCTCCTGGTCGATCTTTTGGCGGAGATGCTCACCGAGCCAACCTTTCCCGAGGTCGAGCGCGAAAAGCTTCGTGGCCAAACTCTGACCTACCTGGGTATCCTGGACAACGATACGGGTTATTGCGCCGATCGGGCTTTTATGGGTGCGCTCTACCCTGCGGGTCATCCTTACCATCGACCCTCCATGGGCACGCGCGACACCGTGAGCGCCCTTCGCGGAGAGGATTTACTGCGGTTCTACCAGACGTACTACCACCCCAGTACGTTGGTGGTGAGTGTGTCGGGCGCCATCGAGGCCCATCGTGCGCTCGACAAACTGGCCGCCACGTTGGGCCGGTGGTCAGTGCCGGGGGGACCTCGCCCTCTGATCCTACCCGATGTGGCGACGCCCCCGCAGATCATCCGCAAGAGGGTCAATCTCCCTAACAAGTCCCAGGTTGATCTCATTTGGGGCGTAGTCGCCATGCCCCGTATTTCCCCCGACTATTACACCGCCATGATGGGAAACTTTGTGTTGGGCCGGCTGGGGCTCATGGGCCGCCTCGGCGATAATGTTAGAGACAAGCAAGGCCTGGCCTATTACGTTTCTAGCAGCCTGCACACCGGCCTGGGCCCGCAGCCCTGGAATATCGTGGCGGGCGTCAGTCCCGATTTTCTAGATCGTGCGATAGAGTCCATACTGTATGAGGTGGAGCGCTTGCGCGATGAGCCAGTCAGCGACGAGGAACTGGATGATTGTCGCTCCTATCTGGTGGGCGCCTTGCCGCTCAGGTTGGAGACGAATGAGGGCATCGCCGCCTTGTTGATCAGTATCGAGGAATTTGATCTTGGGCTCGACTACCTGCAGCGGTATCCTGCAATCATTAACAGCGTCACCAAAGAGGGACTTCAGCAGGTGGCCCGTCGCTACCTGACTCTGGATCGCTATGTGGTGGCCATGGCCGGCACTTTATAGCGTGAGGGTTCTAGGGGATTTCGGGGGTGACGCGGAATGCCAGGCGCTCCGATCTGTCGCATCGTCGAGCTCCAGACTCTTCCTTGAGATGATGTGTCTTTGCAGTGAGATGGTAGTTATGCTACACTTGCGACTTGCTCAGCGTCAGGCTTGCCCGAACTATTCCCTTCTCGTACGAAGGAGAGATCGATGATTGGACCGGAAGAACGACCTCTTTCAGATACCCTGCGCATCTTTAGCGGAAGCTCACACCCCTGTCTGGCACGGGAGATTGCCGAAGATCTGGGGTGCAGGCTATGTGATCGCGAAACGCGCAGGTTTACGAACGACAATATCTTTGTTCGCTTGGGCGAGAGTGTACGCGGCAAAGACGTCATCATCATCCAGTCGTTCAGCCCTGATGTGAGCGACAATCTCCTTGAGCTTCTGATGATGGTTGATGCGGCGCGCAGCGCCTCGGCCAAAACGGTGCATGCGGTCATTCCCTACTATTCCTATGCCCGTTCCGACAAAAAAGATGAGCCGCGTATCTCCATCGCCGGCAGATTGATCGCCGAGCTTTTGGCCACTGCGGGCGCCCAGCACGTGATGACCATGGAGCTACATTCTCCCCAGGTGCACGGGTTCTTTAGTATGCCCACAGACCATCTGACGTCTCATCCCGTGTTCGTTCGCTACCTTAGGGCTCGTGACCTAAGCAACTCTGTAGTGATCGCTCCCGATATCGGCCACGCCAAGCGCGCTGCCAAGCTGGCTCGTGCACTCGGTATACCTGTCGCGGCAGGAGACAAAGAGCGCCTGGCCGATGATCGTGTACATATGGCCGGGATCATCGGCGATGTAGCGGGGAAACACGCCATCATCTTTGATGACGAGATCGCTACGGGCGGCACTGTCGTGGAGCTCGTTCGGTTATTGCGTGACCAGGGTGTGAACCAGGTTACACTGGCTTGTACGCACGGTGTGTTCAGCGGGCCCGCTGTGGAGCGCCTGTGTGGCATCCCGGAGATTGTCGAAATCATCACCACCAACACCGTTCCGCTGCCGCCCGAAAAGCATCTACCCAAGCTCACCGTGCTTTCAGTGGCCTTTATTTTCGCGGAGGCCATTCGCCGCAACATGCTGGGGCAGTCGGTCGGCTCGCTCTTTGTATATTGGCCGGACGAAAAGGAATCGGCCGCCGTACCGTGAGTGGGCAACAGAAAGGAACCGCGTGTCAGAGAAGTTGACCAAGCACACGCCCTACTTTGAACTAGTTGAAGCGCAGGCCAAGCCGGGTTGCCCCATCTGCCGCATGATCTACAAGCAAACCGATCGCTACCTCGATAGTCTCCTTTATGAGGCTGTCCTCGACCCGGATGTGAGAGCCAAGCTCAAGCGCTCGCGGGGTTTCTGCGCAGAGCACGTCGAAATGCTGCACCGCAAACCGGGTCGCGCCCTGGGGATCGCTTTGATCTATCGCGACACCATCCGTCTTCTGGCTCAGTTGGGCGATAAGGGGCGCTATGAGCCGGAAACCTCGCTTCGCGTACGCTTTCTCAAGCGAGAGCAGGGGGGCCTCGGCACGGCCAACCAGATGGCGGCCGAGCAAGCATGCCCGGCATGTGAGATCGCCAAGGACTCTGAGCGGCTATACGTGGGCCTCTTGGCGTCGCACTTGCAGGATGACGACCTTTACGCGGCCTACGCTCAGGGGGAAGGGCTCTGCTTGCCTCACGTGCTGGCTACTCTGGAGCAGGTGGCTGACGAATCGTCGCTTGAGCGCTTGATCAAACCGCAAGTCGCCCGCTACCGGCTCATGCTGAACGACCTCGACGAGTTCATTCGCAAGCGCGACCATCGCTTTCGCGACGAAAAGTATGGTGAGGAAGGCGATGTCTGGCTTCGCGCCATGAATGCCATTGTGGGGGGCGCCGGGATGGGTCTCAGCGCCAAGTGGGGAGGACGCCGGTCACAAGACCTGGATGACAAGCTGCGCTAGAAACCAAAGGACCCGCACAAGCCGAGTGAGCGCATCCGCGCCTCACCAGACACCGCCTGTGCGGGTCCTTTGCTATTCTGGCCGGCCGTGCTAGCCGTGACTGCCGCCTATGGTTACGTTAGCATCGGGTGGCACCAGCTGAATCCATGTCTTGCCTGGTTTCAACGGTATAATCTGCCCTGCCGCATCATAGAACTCTACCAGTGCGCCTTCTGATGGCTGGCTCCAGCGACCCTCGATCGCCACGCCATCCCGGCAGACCTGCGCTCGCCCGGAGCCCAAGATCACGATGTCGATGGCTGTGGACCCCAGGGTGTCCTCTACGATATCGGTCTTTTTGTGTTCTGCATACAGCATGATCACGTTGCTGGCCGCAATTTGCTCGTTAGTAAGGCGTTCCAGGTGGGGTTGGCCTTGCACCTGCCGCAGGTATCGGCCTTGGGCAGGATCATAACTCCAATCCACTACCGATGAACTTGGGTATGGCACATGGATGGAGGTCGCAGCAGCCCCCGAGGGCGCTGTGCTGCTAAAAGTGTACCCCTTGATCCGCTCGTCTCGCTCCAGCCCCTTTTGCTTCAGGTAGGTCCGCAGCAACTCGGTCGAAGTGTACATTCGTCCCCGCCAGTCATAGCCCTCGAGAATGCGGTAGGGCTGAGAATGGAAGAATTCGTCTAGGTTTAGCCACTTGACCTGCGAAAGCCTCCACCTTACACCATCGCTCGCTCCCGAATGGACGTACGCGGCATCGTATTGCGGGACGATGTACAGCCCACTCAGGCGCGCGCTGCGGATGGGCCGCAGCCGTTCCGCCTCGCTCTCGAGAAACAGGGCGGTAAAGCGCGTGATGGTATAGCCCTCCATAATCTCCTCGTAGACCAGATCGGCCAGTCCCAATCCCTCCTGTGGCCGGATATTCGGGTCGTTGCCGATACGCACGGCCAACACCCGTCGCTTGATCGCGGCGGGGTCCCCAACCGGCAAGCCCGTGAGTGGGCTCAAGTTCGGGTCTTGTGTAGGGGTTGGCGTAAGGGTAGGTGTGGCGGGCACCGGCGTTGCTGTGGGCACCAGGGTGGCCGTCGGCGGAGGCAAAGTGGCGCTGGGCGCCTGTGTTGGCACTATGGTAAAGGTGGGCTTGGGTGTATACGTGGGCGCCGCAGCAGTGGGTGTGACCTCTGGGGATGCGCACCCCACCAGGACAAGCAATACAAAGCATAGCAGGAGCGCTCTCATCGCGTTGCCGTTGCGAGTGGTGTGGCGTCTGTTTAGTTTGGGCATCCTTTACCCCCGTAGTTTAGTGGATCAGGAGCGATCATCACGCACAGGCACGGATGGGTGTTGCCTTTCCTGCTACCCCGATTCCCGCGTGATGCCGAAGAGGCGAGTGGGCATCCTGGTGATGCGCTGCTCGCAGAATCTGCGACCATTATAAGCGGTCCGTTCATCGCCGCAAGAAGCGCTAGCGATGCTATCAGATTCGTGATAAACTCGCGCCAGTGCGGCCTATGCACTCATTGCTCTATCCATGACTCCGCTTGCCCTGTAGGGGTTCCCATAGCACGCAAGGGGCGTCCTCGCTTGTCTATCCGGTGTTCTTGGCGTGGTTGAAGGCCCGGCGATGGCGGCTGGCCAAACATGATGGCACAAAGGAGATTCGGATGAAAATCGAAGGTATCGATACCTACCTGGTCAACGTGGGACAGAGGGATCTCGTCTTCGTCAAAGTTCGCGCCGATGAAGGTATCTATGGAGTGGGTGAAGCTTACAGCGCGGGGCCCGATGAGGCGACGGCCCATGTCATCCACTATTTCGAGTCCTGGCTGCTGGGCCTCGATCCCCTGGATATCGAAGGAATCTGGCAGAGACTGTATGTCGGGTCCCGTTTCCCGGGCGGGTCGGTGGTCTACTCGGCCCTCAGCGGCATCGATCAGGCTCTCTGGGACCTCAAGGGGAGGGCATTGCAGGTGCCTGTGTACCAGCTGTTGGGAGGTCGCTGCCGCCAGCGTATTCGCGTGTACCAGAACCCCGGAGGCCGAACCCCCGAGGAGACGGCGGAGAATGCGCTACGACTAGAGGAACTCTACGGCTTTACCGCCTTCAAAACCAATCCCTTGCCGCCCAGGATTCACGACATGAGCTGGCCGAGCGTGCTACATCAGGTAGATAGCAAGATGTCCACGCTGCGTCGCATCTTGGGTGACGAGGTCGAGATCGCCCTCGACCCCCATGCGCAGATCCTGGAGCCGATTCGAGCCATCGAGTTGTGTTCTGTCGTGGCCCCCTATCGGCCGATGTTCGTTGAAGAACCTCTGCGCCCCGAGCACGTCCAGGCCATGGCGGAAGTGCGCAGCAAATCGCCGGTGCCTATCGCTACAGGCGAGATGCTGTATACCAAATGGGAGTTTCGCGATCTCTTGCGGGTGCGCGGCGCCGACATTATCCAGCCCGACATTTGCTGCTGCGGTGGGGTCACAGAGATGAAAAAGATCGCGGCATTGGCAGAGGCCGAATATGTCTCTATTGCCCCTCACAACCCCATGGGGCCTTTGGCGTCGGCTGTGAATGCCCAGTTCAGTGCGACCACACCCAACTTTCTGATCCTGGAGTACCATGTCGACACCGAGTCTCCGCGCCGCGACTTGGTGCAGGAGCCTTACCAGATGGTGGATGGTTACCTGGAGCTGCCCGACAAGCCTGGCTTTGGCATCGAGCTCAACGAGGACTATTTCCGGGATCACCCCTACAAGCCGTGGAAACGGGGTTTCAGCTTCAAGCCGGATGGCTCCATGGCCTTGATCTAGGCGCGAGGTGGTGTTGCCTCCATGGGCTCTGGTGCGCCGGTTTCGGGCTTGCGTGCCATGATGATCTGCACCAGGCCCATGCGGTAGCGGGGAGCACAGGTGATCCGGAAACCGGCTCGTTCAACCGCAGCTGCGGAATCGCGGTTGAGATGACAGCTGGCACTGAATCGGTGCCAAGGGCGTTCCAGTGCGTCGGTGAGCCAGCGAGCCAGGCCATTCTGCCCTCGGACATGCTCCAGAAGCACCAGCCATCCCCCGGGCTGCAGCACGCGCGAAATCTCGCTCAGAGCGATCTGGGGATCCCTGATGCTGCAGAAAACCAGGGATCCTGTGACGCAGGCAAAGCTGGACTCTGCAAAGGGAAGGCTCTCGGTATCGGCCCGTACCCAGTGAGCCCGTGCGCGCATGGGGCGCCGTCGGGCTTGCCGGAGCATCGGCTCGCTTAGATCAGTGGCCACCAACTCGACGGTCGGGGCATAGAGTGGCACATTGACACCTGTGCCTGCCCCAACCTCCAGGATTCGTCCACGCAGAAAGGGGTAGAGGCGACGACGCAGCGACCGAAACAAGAGGTGCTCCAGGGGTAACATGCCGAGGTCGTAGCGCCGCGCTATTCGATCAAAGGGCTCGGTCAAGGCTCGGTTGCAGCCAGAGCGTCGCTAGAAACCAGGATGGTGGGACATGTGGGAAGGGACATACGGAGCAAGGTCCCTTGGTTCCAATATACGGCCTCTACCA
>CAYQDH010000038.1:9349-19201 GCA_964416075.1 uncultured Anaerolineales bacterium
CGCCACGAACCTGCTCTATTCTCCAGTGGAACACCCAGCCGAATGAGAGCTGCCTCACCAGGGTCCAGAGCCAACGGCTGGTCCGTCGACACGGAGAAGGTGCGCTCACCCTCGGGTTGCCAGCCCCACACCTCAATTGACTCGGGGGCCGCCACCTCAGTGCCCTGGTTTCTCAGGAGCAAAAAGATGTTGAGCACCTCTTCGCCGGCCGAGGCCACGATATCATCGACTACCAATTGCGGCCCCAACACCACAAAGGACTCTTGGACGTCGGCGAATGAGAAAAGATGGTCGCCTTGCCGGAAGGCGATACGTCGCATTTCCCACGATCCCACATGCTGAGGGAAGGTGCTGCTCTCCAAGGTCAGGCGTACTACCTGCCCTGCGGGAATGCTTTGGCCTTGCCCGGAAGAGGCCATCCAGTTGACATCATCTGGCCGAGTGCCCTCGGCATAAATATCGTCAACCCACAATTCGTCGGCGCCGGTGTTCTCTACCCAAGCCTCCAATGCTACCCGCTCGCCTACCATCAAGGCGCTGGGGACTCGCACACCGACTAATCTCAATGGCGAGGGATCTACCACCCAAGATGCGGAAGTTGGCACGCTCGTGCTGACACCATCCCCGATGCATGTTACGCGATTCACTTTCCACGTGCCAGCCACATTGGGCCATGCCCTCACGGTTATCTCTTTACCTTCCTGAACGCCCGTTGGCCATGCGCCCTGGGCCTCAACCGACAGGACGTTGCCCTCACCATCGCTTACGACAACCTGCACGGTGCGCAGCGTCGTCTCATGAGAGCCGATATTGCGTAGCGGAATCACAAGGTCTACGGGCTGCCCTAGTGCCACCTGCGGTTGTATAGCGCGCACCTGCCCGGCCAGAATGATGTTGGCCGGGCAATCTTTGTTAGAGATCACGGCTTGCTCGGTCCACGCCTCGATGGGCAAACCGAACAGATAGGTGATTTTCTGCAGATCATCGACTGGCCAGGATGTCTTGCCGGGCCCAAATATCTCCAGGTGTAGGTGCGCCGCTTCGGCTCCGGTGCTTCCGGAGTAACCCAACACCTCTCCTGCACGCACTGGTCGCTCCCCTTCCTGGGCATCGCGCAGGTGAGCAAAGCGCAGCCTCCAGCCACCCTCGATAGTTAGGTCAATATAGTTCCCCAGATTGAAAGTAAACGGTTTGTCATCGCGCTTGAACGTGGCCACGCCATCCGCGGGGGCCAAGATGGATGTCCCCTCGACCATAGACAGGTCAAACGCTAGGCCTCGGCTGTTGCCTTGGCTCCAATGGCTCTCCGGATTCCAGGTGACACGATGACCCTCGCCACAGGCCCAGGGTAACGAAATCCTCTCCAGGATGCCGAAATCTGGTTCCTCGGCCCGCGCGCAAACGCCGGGGGTGAGGCCCCACAAGAGGAGGCATATAGTCGCCAGCCTGGCCAGTCGCGAGAACATCTCGATCTGCACGTCCTTTAACGACAGATAAGCACCGGAAACCAAGCTTCTCTAAGCACGGGATCGATGGTACTTCCCAAAAGAGCTTTCAGTAGCGGCTGATAGCCATAACTGCCCATAAGCAACAGGCTGCCCTTCTCCTCTTCCATCACGCGAAGGATCGACGCGGCGGGCGCACCTTGCTCATACCGCGTGCTGACGGTCGTCGTGACGGGCTGCGTCGCTTGTTGTAGGTAGAGCCATGCCTGTTCTAGCATCTCTTGATCTATGCCTGGACCCTCGACACCCAAAATAAGGCCATCGATCTTCCAACACGTCACCAAATGGCGGAGAACAAAGAGCGCTTCGCGCGCCTTGGGACTTCCGTCGTAGGCCAACACGACTTTCCTTATGGGCATCACGTTTGTGCCCGGAACTGCCAAGACCGGCCGGGCGGCGCGGGACGCAACCGTTTGAAAGATGGTGCCTAACGGCTGCTCGGCCCAACGACCCTGCACTCGGCGCTGATTGATAACGACCATGTCTACCCAGCGCGCCCTCTCGGTGATCTCGCGATCGATCTGCCCAATAGCGAGACTCGAGGTGTATCTGATCCCCAACCCTTCGCAACGAAACTTGAATTCTTCCAGAATCTCGCGCCCTCGCGCCACCAGCTCTGGATCTTCTGATGCAATGACATGGAGACCATGTACGAGGCTATACTCTTGCCGGGCGAATTCGGCGGCCTGGGTTAGAGCGCGCCAACCCGTCTCTGCTCCAGTAATCGTGACGAGAATGTCACGAAAAAGATGCTCCTCAGCGACCCCTCTTTCCTCGATACGCTCCTCTCGCCACGTGCCTACGGGAGGTCCGGACTCCAGAGAATCGGGTATCAGAGCATCATACACCTGCTCCTTAAGCCGTTCCATGAGGTGCACGGGCCTGCGACTGAAACGCCGCACGAAATCGCGAGCAACCTCCGAGGGCGCTAATTGTTGGCCGTACTTCTCTGACAGGTAGTATGCGTGCTCGATGATCCAGATGTAAAGGTCGGCCTCTTGCCTGCCTGGGAAATCTTGCAGTAGGTTTCGCGTGCGGATCGTCTCAATGACGGGCCAATACACGCGATCGTACCAATCCGTGACGGCTTCCTCCCTACTCAGCTCCCGAGACTGCTCCAAGTCGACAAAGTACTTGTGTACGCGGATATGATCGCTGAGCTTCAGATAGTCACCCGGCATCGTCAGGCGGATGTTCTGCTCCGGTCTCAGAGTGTCCAAGCGTGTCTCGTCCAGGAACTTTTGGTAGGCTCCCAGAACATCGAGATCGTCGATCGTCAAATCCGCCGTGACAGGGATGCGGCTTTCCACTTCGATGACTTCGGCATCGATAAAAGTCTGCTCCTGCTGCCTGGCCACCGATACGCGATGGTGTCCATCGACGACAAAGTAGGCATCCCCTACCTTGTACAAGGATATTGGCGGCAACGCCACGCCATCCAGATAGGCCGAATCAACTCCCACCCACTTGCGCCTCGAGTGACGTTGGGTTGGTAGGAAAATACGGTCAAAATCTGTGGCACGCCCCATGCTACCAATGATCTGGTTCAAAGGGACAGGTTGCACGCCTCGGTAGCGTTGGCTCACCAGGCCCAGTTGCTTGCGTATTTCCTCGTAGGGGATCAGGTCATCCTTCTTGCCCCTCAAACGCATCCACAAGCGCCGCCAGGTGGCCTCGCGCCGAGCCTGCTCAAAATCGGTTCTCGCCTTGCCCCAGGACTCGGAAGTCGGCACGGGATTGAAACCTCGATGAGAAAAGATTGGTATCCAAGTATAGCACACTTGGACGCCCAAAACAACTGTTTTTTGGCCAACGTAGCTATGGTGCCGTGACATCGTGCCGGAGCACCATGCCACGGAAGGCACACAGGCTATGCGTAGAACAACCGCACGGAAGCAGAGCGCAACCGCTCGCCTCCGTGCGATCGTATTTGCTCGAGTTAGCAGACTCTAGTATCTGCCGTACAAGGGACCCAAGCTAGCGCAAGCCCGGAAATCTGCTCCCGTCGGCTCCATGGCTCCGAACAATGACCACGCACTCGGCCGGAAGATTCGCTCCTCCGGCACATTGTGCAGGCAGACGGGGATACGCAGCATCGATGCCAGAGTAATCAGGTCGCCGCCAATATGCCCGTAACACACGGCACCATGGTTGGCGCCCCAATTGTACATCACAGAGTAGACATCTTTGAAAGGTCCACTGCCCGTCAGTCGCGGTACAAACCAGGTCGTGGGCCATGTGGGATCTGTGCGCTCGTTCAGGATCTTGTAGACGTGGTCTGGTACGTCCACGGTGTAGCCCTCAGCGATCTGCAGGGCTGGCCCCAGCCCCTTGACGACGACCAGTCGCGACATGGTAACCGGCATCTCGCCACGCGTGAGAAAGCCCGATGAATACCCACCCCCGCGAAAATACCCGCGGCTCCCGGGGAACCATTCCGTCGTGTCCAGGCAAGCTTTCACTTCATCCGGCGTGATCTCCCAATAGGGCTTCATTACGGGGTCGCCGTTGCTCTTGAGCATGCCTGTAGCGTCCAGAGCGGTAGCACCAGAGTTGATCAGATGGATGATGCCGCCGGCCGCCTTGCCGCTGAGTTCATAGCCGCTGACCCGCTTGACCGCCTCGGGGCTCCAGAAGGTGCGCACATCGGAAAAGATCTGCGCGGTGTTGCTTAACAGGTGGCCGAAGAGCATCGGTATGGCGTTGAGGCTATCGTTCTCGGTGGCCACGACAAAAGGCTCACGAATGCCGTTCCAATCGAAGGACGAGCATAGCATGGCTTCCATGAAATCGCCGTTGGGAAAGTGATCGGTCCAGTGGCGTTGCCCCTGGAAGCCACTCGCTATGGCGTTGTGGCCCAAGGCTTCCTCGCCAAAGCCCAGCTCTGCCAGGCGGGGGTTCCCTATCATCAAGTCGCGGGCGATCATGGCCATCTTGACCACCGTTTCCCAGCCCTTATCCTTCTCAGCACGACTCTGCTGCAAGTCGGGCGCGTTGTGGTCGGCTCCCTCGTGGCAAGTGGCCTTGACCCAGGCCAGAGCTCGTTCGAACTCCTGGGGGTCATAGATCCCTTCGTCGATGCGCCGAATGAACTCGGACATGTCCACCGACTCGACGCGCATGCCCAGGTAGGCTTCGAAGAGGCTGTGGTCGGTGATCGACCCCGCAATGCCCATCGACACGCTGCCCATGGCCAGGTACGATTTGCCGCGCATCTCGGCCACTGCCAGGGCAGCGCGGGCAAACTGCAACAGCTTTTCCCTTACGTCAGCTGGTATGGAGCTATCCGTCGCGTCCTGTACGTCGCGACCATAGATGCTAAAGGCCGGCAGTCCCTTCTGGTTGTGCGCAGATTGCACGGCGGCCAGATATACGGCGCCTGGACGTTCGGTACCGTTGAACCCCCAGACAGCTTTCGGGATCAGCGGATCCATATCCATGGTCTCGGAACCATAGCACCAACAAGGCGTGACAGTGATGGAGCAGCCAACACCCTCTCGCGCGAATTTCTCCGCAGCCTGGGCTGCTTCAGCAACACCCCCAATACATGTGTCTGCGATGACACACTCCACAGGATGACCGTTCGGGTGGCGTAGAGTCCCGCTGATCAAGTCAGCTACTGCACGCGCCAATCCCATGGTCTGGGCCTCCAACGATTCACGGACGCCCCTGCGCCGACCATCGATTGTCGGTCGGATACCTACTCGGGGCATGCGTCCGAAAAGCCGCTGGCGGGGGGGATTGCGCCCATAGTCTGTCCATACAGTCATGTTGGCTCCTTTCAAACTTTTGCTATTCCGCCGATCAGTGGGCATAGCTTATTATTGTTGCCGTACATGCGGTGATTATACCTGACTTGCGGGTGTTAGGCAACACTATTGTCGCCGTGGCCAGGGGACTGTGCCTATGTACACGCGCCTGGGTGCCTTGGCCAAACCCTGGCCCGGCCCGCTCGGCCACCTACCCGTTGCCGGATTGGGTTCCGTTGTCCCTTTTTGACAGTGATGATTCTACAACCTAGAATGCACGTCGTGTTTGAGCATCCAAACGAGGGGTTGCATGCCGAGGGTCGATCGCCTGGGAATAACTGTGAGCCTGGTCATATTGGGCCTGCTGCTCTCCATTTTAGTGACGCTGCCTTCACGCACTCTCTCCTTTTGGGTGTTTGGCTCCCAATTGAGCCTGAACTTCTCGGGGCCCGTCCAATTAGCCATCATCATGGTGGGCTTGGTTTCCGCCGGGGTAGATGCCCTGGTTCGTACCCACCCCAACATGCATGACCGGTCACTCGCCTATAGCGCCACCTTCTGGGTATTGCCCAGTGTCCTTGTCCTGGCCAGCCAGGTGCTGCTACGCGACCTAAGCTGGATGGGTCTTCGATTGGCCCTGGTCGGCCTGGCCGGCACTTTGCTCACGATTGTTATGGGGGCGCAGTATCTGACGATCGAGTCGGATGGTTGGCGCTTTCGAAACGCGCGACTGGTCCTTAACGTTGCTGTGTATGTGGCTGCCCTCTTTTTGTTTGTCACCGTCTATACCTCGAGAGTGCGCAGCATCCTCTCCGCCTCAAGTGTTTTGCTGATTAGTGGCATGCTGGCCTTGGACCTGTTCCGTATTCCACCAAATAAAGCCTGGCGTACCTGGCTCTATGCGGGCCTGGTAGCCCTGACGATGGGACAGCTAACTTGGGCCATGAATTACGTGCGAATGGATGCTCGGGTGGGCGGAGCTTTCCTCTTGCTCGTTTTCTATGTGCTGTCTGGGATCATCCAGCAGTACCTCTGGCGTCGCCTCACGCGGCGCATGCTGTTGGAGTATGCCTTTGTGGGGTTGATGGGGATGGCCCTTGTGAGTGGCCTCGCCCGTTGGCTCCTCGGTTGAGCCAGGATCCTATCGCGATCTCGCGCAGAGCCATCTGTCACGTTTGCTCAAAGGGCTGCCCCATCGAATCAGGAGGAACTGGACCATGTGCCCATTGGGTGCTGCTGTCATTGGCTTGGGAGTAGGTCGTTCCCATGTGGAGGCCTATGCCCGGCTTCCCGAGTCCAAGCTCGTGGCCGTCTGTGACACCAACCCCGATCGCCTACGAGCGGTGAGCGAGCAGTATTCCGTGTCCGCCTACGGACAAGTGGATGATCTGTGGCGCGATGACCGTGTGGAGGTTGTTTCCGTGGCTACCCCCCATCCTTCCCATGCTGCCATTGCCATGGCTGCTATGGAAAGTGGCCGCCACGTGATTGTAGAAAAGCCCATGACCGTCGATCTACAGGAGGCCGATGCCATGGTCGCCTGCGCCCGGCGCACTGGCCGCACGTTGGCGGTCATCTTCCAGCGACGCTTCTGGCCCGCTGCGCTCCGCGGGCGCCAGGCCATCGTCGATGGTAAGGTGGGGAACCCGGTCGCCGCCGAATGCGAATTGAGTTGGTGGCGCACGGAGGAGTACTATCGTCGTGACCCCTGGCGCGGTCGCTGGGATACGGAAGGTGGTGGAGTGCTCTGCAATCAGGGCATCCACGCCCTGGACATGTTCCAGTGGTACATGGGCCCCGTGGACATGGTCTGGGCGCACTGGGACAACCTGACTCATCCATATATCGAGGTGGAAGATAATGCTGTCGCCGCCGTCGTCTTTGTGAGCGGTGCGGTGGGCAGCATTCGCATGTCCACCACCTCCCGCTACTCACGTACGCGGGTGACGGTGCATGGTTCCAATGGTGCGTCGATCAGTGTTCTGGAAGAGCCTGAAGGGGCTGTGGGCTATAACGACCTGTGGACGATCCCCGGCGAGGAACATGTCCGTGACGATTCACTGCGTGAGCACGTACAGAAGGGTGACTATATCTACAAGCCACCGCAGCCCGAACTCCCCCCCACTTGGTATACCGGTTACTTGTATAAGCAGGCTGCCGAGCCTTCCTACCATACGATCCAGATTCAGGATTTTCTGCGGGCCATCATCGATGGGCACGAGCCCCTAGTCAATGGCGAAGAGGGGCGCAAGTCCATCGAGCTGATGCTCGCTCTGTACCGCTCGGGGCGCACGGGCCAGCCCGTCCGCTTGCCTCTTTAGGGGCAGGGGGTCCATATCGTAAAACAGGCGACACTCGATTTTGGAGGAGAGAAATATGCCCGATACTCGCCCTAACATCATCCTGATCATGACGGATCAGCAGCGCTATGATACCATCGCAGCCTTGGGTTTTCCGTATATGGATACCCCTCATCTCGATCGCCTGGTGCGAGAAGGCACGGTTTTTAGTAATTGCTTTGTCACAGCCGCCTCCTGCGCTCCGGCGCGGGCCAGTTTTTTCACCGGCTACTATCCACACACCACGGGTGTCCACAAAAACGCGGATGTCTGGCGGCATTCTTGGGTGGAGGATCTGGCCGCTGCGGGATACCACTGTGTCAACATCGGCAAGATGCACACCTTCCCTTACGAGACGCCACTGGGCTTCCATGAGCGCTTTGTCGTGGAGAACAAGGACCGTTACCTGGAGGGCCGCTATTTTCTCGATCGTTGGGACCTATTCCTTCAGGCACAGGGGCTGGTCAAACAGCAGCGTGAGCTATACCGCCAATGGCCCGACTATCGGCAGCGTCTCGGCGCCTTTGAGTGGAATCTGCCCGAGCACACGCACTCTGATTTCTTTGTAGGTGATTTGGCGACCTGGTGGATTCGCACCAAGCCGCAGACTCGGCCTCTCTTTCTGCAGATCGGCTTTCCCGGCCCACATCCGCCCTACGACCCTGTTCCGCGCTATGCCGAGCCCTATCTGCAGAAGGAGTTGCCCCTTCCCCAGCTATCGCCCGGGGAGCTCGACGCGCAGCCTGCCGCCCAAAAAGAGCTTAGAGAGCACAACACGCGAATCGACCATGACTCGATCGTCTGGCTCCACGACCCCACACGCGATCAACTGCACCGGCAGCGCGCCTACTACCTGGCTAACGTGACCATGATCGATGAGAAGGTTGGGCAGATTCTGCAGGCCCTGGAAGAGCAGGGCTACCTGGAGAACGCTGTGGTCATCTTTACGGCCGATCATGGCGACTGCCTGGGGGACCATGGGCATATCGAAAAGTGGACCATGTACGACATCATCACCCGCGTGCCCTGCATCGTCTGGGCACCTGGGCGTTGTGCCCCAGGTCGCAGGCTCGATGCCCTGGTGCAGCAGATCGACCTGGCTCCCTTTATCATGGAGTTGGCTGGCCTGCCCGTGCCCCAGTCCTGGGAGGCTGTCTCCGTTGCTCCCCTGATGCGGAATGAGGGGGTGACGAGCCATCGCGAGTATGTGTTTGCTGAGCAGCCCCGAGATGCGACGCTCACGCATACCGAGATGGAGATCATGGTGCGCAGCGCCGACTGGAAACTGGTCTATTACCTGGGCAATGATGATGGCGAGCTGTACGACTTACGCCATGATCCCGGGGAGCATGTTAACTTGTGGGGCAACCCCACATGCCGCGACTGCCAACAACAGCTCCAAGGCGTCCTGTGCGACTGGCTTCTGCGAAGCCACCTCAAGACCGCCTCATGGGCTGAAAAGTGGAGATAGATAGGCATCACGAGGCCACGCAGATGGTAAATGTCTTAGCCTAGAGAGGAAAACCAGATGCCCAACTCCCTCACCCATCCCGCTATCGTGGATGCCTATCGCTCGGCCATCGGCCGGTCGCGCAGGGCTTTGATCACCCCTGCCCTCATTCTGGACCTGGACGTTGCCAAGCAGAACATCCGCACCATGGCTCAGAAGATGAGTGGCACCCGGGCCAGGTTGCGCCCTCACATCAAAGGGCAAAAGAGCCCTGAGCTCGCCATGATGCAGGTGGACGCCGGAGCCATCGGCGTCTGCACGGCCACCGTCTGGGAAGCCATCGTCATGAGCCGCGCAGGCATCTCTGACGTGCTGATCGCTAACGAGGTCGTTGGCCCAGGCAAGATCGCTGCCCTGGCCCAGGCGGCCAAAGGAGCCCATATCACCGTCGCGGTGGACGACCCACGTAATGTACGAGACCTTTCTTCAGCGATGGTTTCTGTAGGCGGGACCCTCGATCTCCTTATCGAGGTCGATGTGGGCATGCAGCGGGGCGGCGTGCGCTCGCCGGAGGAGGCCGTGGTCGTGGCGCAACGAATCCGTGATCTTCCGGGTGTGCGCTTGCGCGGCGTGCAGGGCTACGAAGGTCATTGTATGACGGAAACTGATCGTGCGGTGCGCAGTAGGGGGGTCAGTGTGGCGATGGACTATCTCGGCAGCGTCGTCCAGCGTCTTGCCGAAGCGGGATTCGCTTGTGAGGTCGTGTCGGCGGGTGGTACCGGCACGTACGATATCACCAGTCTGCATCC